>CAZTEM010000006.1:0-55931 GCA_964612755.1 uncultured Desulfobacterales bacterium
TTTGCCAAGGTTTATCTCATATGCGCGTATACATTTCTTGATATCGGCCTGACTAAAAGAAGTTGCAGAATCAATTGAGAAATCATCATCATCGGTTGCACCAATTTTCTCCTTTATTGTTTTTTTAATGGCACTGAAAAAATCATAACCTCCACATCGATTATTGTAATTTAGATAATTTGTGACCTCGTCTCTTATATCTTCATCAATAGCCATAGGATTGTGCAAAGCAGTGTAAAATATTGTAAAATAAATGCTTTTCACTATGATAACAAGATTGTTTAAAAATGAAACAACAATTGTACCTGCCAGTAAACAAATAAATACCGGCAAGCTGTTTATCGCAGTAGTATTAAACTCAAACAGCCATGCCTTTGGGAACATATCCGGTAACAAATAGCCGGTTAACCCACCTAATACACATCCCAGAAGTACAATAGTGGAGATGGCAGACACAATAATACTTCCAATAATATCTAATCCAAGCACACCCATTAATGTTGCTGGGATATTCTCTTTTAATGATGATAGTTTTTCTGGCAGTTCCCTGATAGTGCAATCGTGAATTACTATAACAGGTAATGAAAAATTCTTTATCAAATCCCATACTTCAGCAAGAAAAGAAAGAATTATGCCCATTATGAAAGAAGAAAAAAAACCGCCCTCCTCTTCCCTATCTTCTTTTGCATTTTTAACAAACAAATCAAACAATGCAATTAAAAAAAGCCTTATTTTTTTACCTTTTAAAGATTGGATCCCGCTTCTAATATTTGTATCTATATTTTGTAATACTTCATAGGTCATCCAGCAGCTTGCAGCTTTGTATTTTATTTTCAGATAAACGGCAATGGGGCTGAATAAAACCATAAACATACCAGAAATAATAGCATTGCGAATACTGCCATTAATAATTAAAAAATATGCCATGGCAAATGCAGCCATTATTCCTATGGAACTGATAATAGTGTTATAAATAACCGGAATAAATAAATCCTTGTCTTTATGCAGAATCAAAAGACTCTGTTTTGATAAATTAATAAGATCTTTGCCTTTTGATCCAACGAAGTTCAACATCAAAATTCCCCTTTTTAAATTTATGACTATATTTGCTTATTTATCTGATACAGATCAAATTGTCAACTTTAACAGGCTGTCCCTATTTTACAGGCAATTGCGCGCCACCTCAGCTTCAGAGCTGTCATCATGAATAACTTCTGAAATAACTTTATTGGTGATATCTTCAATATAAGATCGTAATGTTTTATTTAACTCCTGGAATTCAGGCCAGAGAGTTTCATCAACAAAAGTTTTGGTATATTAGCCATAACAGTTGTATAACGCTATCTGTAATATCTAAAAGGCTTTATGTCATACCTCCTGAGCAAAGCAATAAATACTTTTCTGCACAGGCAAGTTTTTTTTCGCAAATAAATATTGCAAACAACCAATAGAAAAAGTGCCGATGAACAACTCATCGACACTTTTATTTACTATAGCAAATTAAATATTATTATTTTCGTTTATACCCCATGGGAAGTTTTTTAAATCTTCCACCGTAAATAATGGGGTCACCTTTATAGCCCAGAGCTTTAAAATCAATATAGTCTGTAGTATTAATCAATTCTCCTACATCCCTGCCCGCGGCTTTCATTGCTTTAAAATCAGTACCTTTGGTTACAACCTTTTTAAAATTGACATTCCTGTTGTCCTGGTGGCAGCGATCACAGGTTTTTTCTCCTTTAAGGCTTTTATGACATTGCACACATGACAATGCTGATTTTGCAGGCATTACCTCATGTTCAAGCCGCCAATACATCCAGGTTTCCTTCCATTTGAATGTACCACTGTAATCAAGCTTGGCAGCTTTCATACCATCTGCAAAAGCTTTTTCCCAATCAAGGTTTTTCCAGTATGCAGTTTTATCATCCTTGCTCCTTGGAAAAAGATGGGGAATTAAGAAATAATCATTTTCTGCATCCACAGCCTGAACGCCTTTCATAATTTTAAAAGGAGTAATTTTTGACGTAGGATCTTTAATAGAGCCAATCGGGCTTGTAAGGTTGATTACTTTTTTATGGATATCAACCTTTTCACCCATGAGTACACGATCCATATAACCATTATACCAGGCATACGCAGGCTTAGGTGATTCTTTCCACTTAAACTCGCCCTTTTTCCAATGATAATCAGGCTGACCATATTTATCTTTTTTTGCTTTGCGTTTTTTATCGCCGGCCTTGGACCAGTCCCACCATACTTTAGTGGGTTTACATTTGGCATATACAGGAGAATGACAGGTATTACAGTCAAGACTCTTTACATGCTTATTCAAATGATGATCTAAAAGAGTACCATTATAATGGGGTTCATTGGAATGACAGTCAAGGCACGAAGTTTTGCCTTCAGATGCTGCAACAGATGAGCTCCTGCCCGAGATCTTATGATCTCTGGTTTTATGGCATTCTGCACATGAAAAATCATATCCTCCCATGTGAACATCACAATTTCTGGAAGGCTTTAACATCTGACGCGAAAGGTCAGCATGTTTAATAGCATCCCCGCCACCGCCATTAAAATGACATGACCCGCAGGTGGCACGGCTTGAATGTCCAACATTCTGCGCCACCATTTTCAAATTCACGTCCTTTTTAGGCATACCAGCACCTGGAGGTGCTTTTTTATATTTACCTGTTGTATCATGGCACACCAGGCAATCTATTTTTGTTTTATCACTGAAATCAAAAGAATCATCTTTCCAACCATATCCTGCATGACAACTTGTGCAACGAGCCTCGTTGCTTATTGGACTGATTCAGTAGTTGTTAAGTGCAGTGGTTCCTTTACCGTGCTGCACCTCCTTTCGATGTTTAACCGTATAAGGTGACGGTCCCCTCCAATTCCAATGGGCAGTTTTAAGCATTTCTTCTCCTGCCTGGTCATGGCACCTGAGGCATTCTGCCGTTACCTGAAAAGGGCTTGCATTATCAGGCAATTTAACCAGTTTTTTGTGATCAGGAACATTTTTTAAATGACATCCTGTACATGTCACAGGTCCGTGTTTTTCTTCCTGATGGCACTTTGTACATTGCTGATGTAAAGCTGCTTTAAGCCCTATTCTTTCAGGATGGTCCGCATTAAATGAATCCTGGTGACATGCAGAACATCGAGTGGTTGCAGGCATTGATTCATCTTTTGGCTGATAATGATGGCATTTGGTGCAATCATTAATCAATGCAGCATGCCTTTTGTGGGCAAACCTCACAGGACCGTAATGATCTTCCCGTTCCTTTATAATGGGGCTGTCCAATAAAAAATAATTATCTTTAATATCATCTAAAGATATACCTTTTTCTATTAAAGCCATTTTATGAAGGACAATATCCTGATCTTTATATTCTTCAACAAACTTAACTCTTTGTTTTGCTCTTTGTTTTGCTTTTTCCTGATCCGGCGCTTTCCAGACTTGAGCCATACTCAATGTCCCCACCAGGATTATCAGGCTTGCAAAAAAAACAATTTTCTTTATCATGATGATACCTCCTCTGATGCAATAGGCTTTTGAGCCTGAAGAACCGGCAGAAAAGTTACCACAAAACGATAAATAAACATTAGAGTGGCAATTAGTCCAAGGGTTACAAAAATTTCAACAACGGAAGGGAAATATCCGTTTTCGCTCACAGGAGAAGTATAGCCCACAATAAAAACATTAATCCTGTTAAGGGCAACTCCAAATACTATCAAAGTGGCAGCAGTAAAAACACCAAACCGCGATTGTCTTACCTTTGTTGAAATCAGCATAAGCCATGGTACTATTACTCCAAACAGCATCTCAACAATAAATGAATTGGTCTGGTATGTCCCATCTAAAAGATATACATAGGTTCCCCTGACAAACATATCTCCCAGTTTTAAAAACATATATATTCCCAGTAAAAAGATTGTAATTCTTGTCAAAGGAGTTAATATGCTCATTTCAGAATCAATCTTAAATGATGATGTCACAAGTGTTGTTTCAAACACCACCATGGGGTATCCCACTGCAAAGGCTGATGTTAAGAACATCAAAGGCAGAATCGGAGTATACCATAAAGGATGAATCTTAGTTGGCGCTATGAGCATGAGTGACCCTAAGCTTGACTGATGCATGCATGACAGGACTACTCCAAGAATTATAAATATCCACATTGTCTTTGAAAGAATTGCATCGGCAATCTTTAAAAATAAATCAATGGGATAATTAAGCCCTGCAAGGACTCCTGGAAGATTTACCCTGTCTTTAAATTGTTCTGCAACAATGGGAATAAATTCAATGTATAATACATTCAGATACACCATTACACACATTGCAACCTCGAAAAGTACAGAATTAGTATTCCAGTTCAACATGGGTTTCCATATTGCCCATGACCGTCCTATATCGACTAACAAACCAAGCACCACAAAAGTATATCCCAGCATTGCAGTTAAAAGTGCAGGACGCGTGACGGGTTCATAGGAATGCCTGGCAAAAATATGTGCAAGGGCTGCAGTTGTAAAGCCTCCTGCTGCGAGTGCAACACCGGTTGCGACATCCACACCTACCCATAATCCCCAGGGTCTTGCAGTGGAAAGATTTGACACATACCCGATACCGCCTGTAAATCTTGCGATTATGGATGCAAACCCTGCAATCATGAATACCACCATGACAAACACTCCCGGGGTCCAGAACTTTCTGTTTAAAGGACTTGCTTTATGAATACTCATCATGCGCCTCCTTTATCGTCATGGTTTTTATCATTTTTATTAAACTTTGCCATAAATGCTCCTAAGACTCCAAACAAAAGGATTGGAGACCAAAGATAACTGAACAAAGAATGCTGAACAGTTTCTGAAAGTTTTGGAGAAGGTCTGTTGGGTACTTTTGGAAATTTTAATTTTGAAAAAGCAACAGACGAAATATACATCCAGGATGTTCCACCTACCTCTTTTTCACCATAAATATGATCCAGATATTTCCCGGGATTTTCCTTAATTCGCTTTTTTGCGAGTTTTACCAGGGTTTTTCTTTTACCAAAGGTAATAGCTTCCACAGGACAAATAGTGGCACATCCGGGAAGTCCTCCTTGTTTGGAAATCCTGTCAAAACAAAATGTACACTTTCTAACTTGAGGCGTTATGGGATCATGATATTGATATGCCGGGATCTCAAAAGGACACGCCACCATACAATACCTGCACCCGATACATTTTGTAACATCATAATGAACTGCACCGTTTTCTTTTTTTGTCAATGCCCCCACAATACATGCAGACACGCATGCAGGATCCTGACAATGCATGCATTGCACTTTAACAAATGTCGGAACAGGGTTATCCAGCACATCAAGCTTGCCTGTAAAATACCTGTTCACAACAGTAAACGCATTTTCGTCAGGTCTGCGTTTTTTTTCAAATACAGCACAATCACAAACATCTTTAACCGGTGCTGGCAATTGATTAACACTTGCACATGCTTCTTCACATTTCCGACATCCAACACACCTTGTCAAATCCACCAGACATCCATATGGATCCGGCGGAGCTTTTGACTCCCATGCCATAGCTGACGAGGGTGTTGCTGCTGCAGAAGCACCTGCTGCACCCATGAATTTAAAAAAATTCCGTCTGGTCAGTTGCATTTTTCCTCCTCTTTTTTAATTTCTATTTAATATCAATATACTTAATTATTTGATAATTACCCTCGCATAATCTTTATGGATGTATAATTATCTTGTTTTTCCACAACAAGAACCGAGTCTTTGGATCTATTAATGATTAATGTTAAATCCTTTATGACTTCATCATCATTTATTAGTACGGTTAAGGTATCGCCTTTGGACATTGTCTTAAGAGTGCTTTTACATTTGAGCAGGCTGACAGGCGCTATTACACCTGTAAGATCAAGTTCAATTTTTAAACCCTTTGAAACCATAGTGCCCTCAATTGTTAAAATATCGATACTAACAAATCTGCCACCAACAACATGATTCGGTGCAATACTTATGCCCTGAGAGGATAGTTTAAAAATAAAAAGATAAGTGCTTGTTTTGATTAATTAAGTTATTATAATTAAAAATATTGCTTTTATCAAGTGTTTAATGTTATTTAAACACTTGTTTAAATAATGACAAAACTCTTAAACAAGTGTTTAAACACAAAAGGACTTTCTGTATGATGGACGAACATGAAATTAATAAATTCTGGAAAAAAATTGTTAACACAATCAATGATGGTCTTATGTTTATTGGACCTGAGGGAACAATTCTCATGGTCAATACCGCTTTTGAAAACATGACCGGATATTCTGCATCAGAGAGTATAGGAAGGTCGTGCCGAATACTCGAATGCGATGCCTGCGAAAAAATTATTCGCTCCGACGACAATGCACCCTGGTGTAAATTATTTGATGGTGAAAAAAAAGATATGAAAAAATGCAGATGTCACGTCAAGTGCAAAGACGGGTCCATGATTCCGGTGCTTAAAAACGCTTCAATATTATGGGATGAAAAAAACACAGCTTTGGGCGTTGTGGAAACCATAACAGACATTTCAGAATTAACCAGGCTTGATGAAAAACTCCATCAATTGGCAAAGCAATGTGATAATGAAAATGATTTTTTCGGATTAATCGGCCGCTCACCTCAGATGCAGGCAGTCTTTGAAATGATACAAAAGGCAGCAAAGAGCACTGCCCCTGTTATAATCCTTGGAGAAAGCGGTACAGGCAAAGAACTTGCAGCAAGTGCAATTCATATGTATGGTGCAAGGAGCGAAGGTCCGTTTATCCAGCTCAATTGTGCAGCCCTTAACGAAGCAGTGCTTGAAAGTGAATTGTTCGGACATGCAAAAGGAGCGTTCACAGGCGCTCACGATCATCGTATCGGCAGATTTGAAGCTGCCAACAATGGTGATTTCTTTCTCGACGAAATTGGGGATATACCTATTGCAATCCAGACAAAACTTTTAAGAGTGCTTGAATCCGGGAAATTTGAAAGAGTTGGAGATTTATCCCCCATAAAAACCGATGTACGCATCATTACAGCAACCAATAAGAATTTGGAAGAATTAATTGATAAAAAAGAATTCAGACAGGATTTGTTTTTCCGAATCAATGTTATTCCCATACATCTGCCACCATTAAGGGATCATAAAGACGATATACCATTACTATTAAACACATTTATTCAAAGACTGAATAAAAACATCGGCAAGAACATCATGGGACTAAGTAATGACGCCATGGAATTATTCATGGATTATACCTGGCCCGGCAATGTAAGAGAATTGAAAAACGCCATGGAATTTGCCTTTGTTACGACAGATGGGTCATACATCAGACTGGAACATCTACCCAAAAAAATTACCAACTGTCAAAACACAGATACTATTAGTATTCCACAGTCTTTAATAAATAAAAGTGATGACATGCACGGCAGCGCAAAATCATTATCTGCAAAAAAACAATTAATAGATGCATTAAAAACAACAAATGGAAATCAAACACAAGCTGCAAAATTACTGAATATTAACAGGGTAACAGTATGGAATAGAATGAAAAAATACAATATAGATCTTAAAAAAGTTATTTCCTGAACTGCTCTATCTAATTTATCTATCATAAAAATCAATCAGCTAATTTTAATTATGGAGAGTAAAAAATGTTTAATAAATATTTAAAACAGCGTGACATCCATATATGGCGGAGGATAATACAGCTTTCCATTGCTGGTTTTTTTATCTTGCTGCCTGTTTTAAATGCTGACGGGTTTAATTTTATCTGGGGGAATTTTTTAAACATACATATTGGCAGATTGCTATTTTCAGACCCTCTTGCAACTGTCCAGGTAATCATTAAAAACAGGTACACCCCAATTGAACTTATAATTGGATCTGGGTTGGTTTTAGGGATTGCTTTTTTTCTGGGAAATGTTTTTTGTTCCTGGATATGCCCTTTTGGGATATTATCAGAATTGGTCAACAAACTCGCTGTTTTGTCGAGATTAAAAAAAATCATCAATATTAAACCTTGGTTATTCACCTTTAAAATTAAATTGATAATCTTTTGCACAGCCTTTTTAGCAACTATTATTTTTTGCAGGTCACCTGTATTAAACCAAATTTCCCTGCCGTTTCAGTATTCCAATATTTTCCAATACCTTTTTATTCAAAAACATCTATTTGGTGGGATCTGGTTTATATGCGCTATTTTAGGGCTTGAATTTTTATTCAGCACCAGGATATGGTGCCGTTGGATTTGCCCCCAATCTGTTCTTTTAACAATTTCCAAAGCATTAAATCCCTTTGGATTAAAAATTATTTATAAAAAACAAAACTGCATATCAGACATGGCATTGCCTCCTTGCCAAAGGGCATGTTCCCTATGTCTTGACCCCAGGCAATTAGATTTCATGAGCTATGCCCAGTGCACCAATTGCGGTGATTGTGTGGATGCCTGTAAAAAAACTGGCAAAGCACTTGGGCTCAATTTTGGGAAAAGGCTGAATACGACACACCATTAAACCCTGCAACACTTGAAGCTCACCAATTTCAGTCAAAATATTTACATACAATTTTGTATATTACACCTAAACCTTACCCCTAATTCTTTGTAAATATTTGTATGAAAAAACCAAACAAACAATGCCAATCGCTAATAACAAAAAAGCTTGCCCATTAGTATCACCAATTAAAAAAATACCTGAAGATAGACTTACTAATGCTACTAGAAAAAAAATAATCAGGTCTCTTTTCAATAAGAGATACCCTCTGATCATTATCAAAAACTGTTTCCCTAGTAACAAGGTCAAAGGCTTGCCTGAAATTTATCACATAGTCGTTTTTTTATCTTATCCATGCAATAAAAAAAATGCAGCGCAATGATTTTAATGCACAATAATTTTATTGCATGCTAAAACCAGCAGATCAACACTCCAAAACCAAAAGCTAAACATCATTGAAAAACTTTAAATTTCAAATACTTATTGATTAAAAAAAACTTTATTCTTTTAAAAATTCATACTGGCACGTTTATGGCTATATAAGTGCGCGATGATCATAAAATATTAGATTTAATTGCTAAAGGAGGCAATAAATTATGGATAAAGAAGTTTTCAGCTTATGTTTCATGTGTTCTGTAAGGTGCCCCATCAAGGTCAAAGTCAAGGACGGACATGTGGACTGGATAGAAGGGAATCAACATGTTGCAGGAATAGATGGCAGCCTCTGCCCTAGAGGTTCAGCAGGCAAGTCTTTGTTATATGATGACCAGAGATTGCAATCACCTTTAATCAGAGTTGGAAAAAGAGGTGCTGGCAATTGGAAAAAAGTTTCCTGGGATGAAGCAATTGATTATGTTGCAGAAAAGCTTCAAAAAATTATAGATAAAGACGGTGGCCACAGCATTGCTCTTTGTGAACGTGCCCAGCTTTCAACCCATGTGAATAAAACATTTTTAAAAGCAATAAAATCCCCTAACCATTTTACCCATGATGCACTTTGCAAAGGCTCTGTAAACACAGCATGCCGTTCTTTGTTCGGGTATACTGACGGACAGATGGGTATTAACTATGGGAATACAAAACATATTGTTCTCTATGGCAGGAATATCTTTGAATCACTTGCTGTAAAAGAGGTAAATACCCTGATGGATGCAATGGAAAAAGGTGCAAAATTAACTTATATTGATCCAAGGGTAAATATTACAGCTTCAAAAGCTCATAGATACTGGATGATAAGACCCGGGACAGACCTTGCCCTGAATTATGCCTTAATGCATGTGATTTTAAAAGAAAGACTCTATGATGCAGAATTTGTTTCAAAATGGGTTCATGGTTTTAATGAACTCCAGGACTTTGTTGAGCCCTATACACCTGAGTGGGCAGAAAAAGAGACAGATGTTCCTGCAGAAGAAATTATCAGCCTTGCAAGGGAAACAAGTCAAAGTAAACCTTCTGTAATTTTTCATTATGGATATCGTGGAGCAAACCATCAAAATGAAATCTATGTAAGAAGATCCCTGCTCATGCTTAATGCTCTCATGGGAAGTGTTGAAGCAAAAGGCGGAATATTCTTTAAAAAAGGTCCGGGAGAAGTCGGCGGCAAAGCTGCAAGAAAGCTTGTGAGCCAAGACCTTCCTAAAAATGATAAAGCAAGATTTGATAAGGTGGGAACCAAAGAATTCCCCCTTCCTGATCCAAGTCATGGAGTTGGACAAATGCTGCCCTTTGCAATTTTAAATGAAGACCCATACCCTTTAAAGGCTCTGATCGCATACCGTCTTGATCCTCTCATGTCCATTGCTGATACAAATCAGACTAAAAAAGCCTTAAAAAAACTTGATCTTATTGTGGCAATTGACATTAACTATTCTGATATTGCCTGGTACTCAGATGTTATTCTGCCTGAATCAACATATCTTGAAAGAACAGATTGCATACAGCAGATGAATGGCTTAAAACCCCAGATGTTTTTAAGAAAAAAAGCTGTTGAACCTCGTTATGATACCCTGGACGGTCCAATAATCATAAAAAGGATAGCAGAAAAACTTGGTGTTGGAAAATACTTCCCCTATGAAACCATGGAAGACCTTGTTAGCTGGCAGCTTAAAGGTACTGGATTTACAATAAAAGATTTTGAGAAAAAGGGCTTTGTTGCCTATGGTCCTGACCAGATTTTCTGGGATCGAAATAATATTCCCTTTAAAACACCTTCAAAAAAAATAGAATTCAAATCTTCTCTTTTAGAAGATGCAGGATTTGAATCTTTTCCGGCATACGAACCGGTTCCAAAACGAGACGATGGGAAATTCCGTCTTGTTGTAGGGCGTTCTGCAATTCATACACATATATCGACCCAGAATGTCCCCTATTTAAATGAAATAGAAAACGAAAACACTCTATGGATAAATACTGACCAGGCAAATAAGCTTGGAATCAAGAATAATGAAGTTGTTGAAGTTTCATCTTCAGTTGGGAAAGGTCAGATAAAAGCCTTTGTCACGGATTTTATTCACCCTGAAGCAGTATTTATGCTCCATGGATACGGTCACGAGGCAAATAAGGCTAAAAGATCATTTAACAAAGGACTCTCCGATGCAGTACTCCAGGAAAATGTTTATGACAAAACAGGCGGGAGCCCTGCATTTCATGATACTTTTGTAAGTGTCAAACCCTTGTAATATTAAACATTAAATAATGAACCTGATAAGCATCAGGTAAATACCATATTGAGAATCGGAGGCTTTTAAATGAGTAAATATTATCTGTTCCAGGATATTAAAAAATGTATAGGATGTCATGCCTGTGAAATTCAGTGCAAGACCAACAAGGATCTTCCCAAGGGACCAAAACCCTGCCAGATCATACAAGTAGGTCCTAAATTCATAGGCGGACTGCCAAAAATATCATTTATATTTATGCCATGTTTCCATTGTGAAAATCCATGGTGTGTTTCTGCCTGCCCCACAGGAGCAATGCAGAAACGAACAAAGGACGGAATTGTCTTTATTGATAAAGATTTGTGTGTGGGTTGTAAAACCTGTGTATCTGCCTGCCCATGGGGTGCCCCCCAATGGAACCCTGATACAGGCAAAGTTGAAAAATGTGACTATTGCATGGACAGAATTGACCAGGGACTTGATCCTGCCTGTGTTACAACCTGCACAACAGGCTGCTTAAAATTCGGGAATGTGGAAGACATGACCCAGATTCGACGAAAACGACATGCGACATCTGTTGCATCTCTTGAAAAAAGCAGTTTTTAGGCAAAAAGATGGCGTTAAAATAAGGAGTTAAAATGGCAGAAAAAATCTGTCCGGTTCGTAAAACAATTATTTATCTTTCTGAACAGATTGGTTCAGGGGTGCTGACAGATCCTAAAACCAGAAGGATCTCAGAGCAGATATTGCATTTAACAGAAGAGATTTCAGAAGGTGCAGGCACCACTGACCATCTTTACGCAATTGAATCTTTAATAGAAGAATATTCACTTGTCAAAGCCTCTGTGCAAAATCAGGAAATTGCAGAAATTTTACAGGGAACTATCCGGGAACACAGAGAAATTTTTCTAAGCCATATTGAGACAAAAAACTGCCCTTCCCATGACTGCGGCAAGCTTGCACCTTCACCATGCCAGATGGCATGCCCTGCAGGCATTGATATCCCGACATACTTAAGCCTGATAGCAAAGGGAGAAGATGCCAAAGCCATAGAAGTAATCCGGCGGGATAATCCATTACCCTGGGTATGCGGACTTGTGTGTACAAGACCCTGTGAAATGATGTGTGTCCGTGCAAGGATTGACACTCCTGTTTCCATAAAATTCTTAAAAGCCTTTGCTGCGGAAAGAGCCATGTCCCATGGAAATTATGTAAATCCTGAAAAAAAACCCTTTAACGGCAGAAAAGTTTGTGTGGTGGGTGCAGGTCCGGGTGGAATTTCCGCTGCATATTATCTTGGGCTCATGGGGTATTCGGTCAAGGTTATTGAAGATCTTCCTGTTCCGGGCGGTATGCTCATGGTGGGCATACCAAGATACCGCCTTCCAAGGGAGGTAATCGACAGGGAAGTTGCCATGGTTGAAGAGCTGGGAGTAAAATTTCAATATAATACCAGATTTGGAAAAGATATAACCTTTGATCAACTGAAAAAAAATGGTTATAAAGCTTTTTTCATTGCTATCGGAGCCCATAAGGCATGGGATATGGAGTTAAAAGGCGAAAAAGATTTTCCAAAGGTTATAGATGCAATATCTTTCTTAAAAAATGTAGCTCTGGGCGAACATCATTCTCCTGGCACTCATGTTGTTGTTATTGGCGGTGGAAATGTTGCCATTGATGCAGCAAGAACCAGCTTAAGACTTGGAGCAAAAAAAGTGACCATTGCCTATCGGCGTTCAAGGGAGCAAATGCCTGCGGACATAGAAGAAGTTGAACAGGCAGAAGAAGAAGGTATTGAATTTGCTTTTCTTACAATCCCCAAAGAGATAAAGGGCAAAAATGATATTATTACAGGTCTTGAATGCATTAAAGCAGAACTGATTAAGAAAAAAGGCTCGGACAGGCTTGCTCCTGTTCCCATAGCTGGCAAGGATTTTACCATTAAAGCCGATGCTGTTATCAGTGCCATTGGTCAATATGTTGATACTAAAGGAATGGAAGCCTTTGATAAAATGAGCTGGACAAGAAGAGGCACCAT
The DNA here is from genome assembly GCA_964612755.1 of uncultured Desulfobacterales bacterium. Classification (GTDB taxonomy): domain Bacteria; phylum Desulfobacterota; class Desulfobacteria; order Desulfobacterales; family Desulfobacteraceae; genus JAIOSM01. Next base: position 13,215 of record CAZTEM010000006.1, read on the forward strand.
TGAAGTAAACCATGCAAGCATGGAAACCACCATGCCCGGAGTTTTTGCAGCAGGCGATGCTGTATCAGGTCCTGCAACCGTTATTGAAGCCATTGGCGGAGGAAAAAGAGCAGCAGAAGCCATGGACAGATATCTTAATAATATACCTCAACCTCGCATGCCTAAAATCCCCATACGATACAATATTGAAGAACCCATGGAAATGTCGGCAAGCAGAAAAATGACTCTGAAACGCCCGGCAATGCCAATGTTAAATATTAACCGCAGGCGTACAATGTTTCAGCAGGCTGAACTGGGTTATGATGAAGAAAGTGTTAGAAAAGAAGCAGGCCGGTGCCTGAGATGCGACATATGCCGAAGATGTGGAAAATGTGTTGAGGTATGTCGTGATAAAATGGGGATCGATGCTCTGCAATTTGGATACATGGACTTTGACCATCCTGTAAAATCAGATTTCAGAACAACTGCTGAAAAATGTATTACCTGTGGCGCATGTGCTGCCAATTGTGAAAACAAAGCAATCAAAATCGAAGAAAAGCATGGACAGAGGACATTAAGCATCTGCGGAACAATATTAAACAAACAGAATCTTCAATATTGTTCTGAATGCAATGCTGTATTGCCCTCCATTGAGTATATGCAATTTATTGCCAAAAAAACAGGAAAAGTTGTTAAGACAACCGAGGAACGACTTTTATGCACTGATTGTCAACGCAAATTCAGTGCAAAGATCAATGTTGATACAAGACCTGTAAAAACATGACAAAAATAAATAAAAGGGAAAACCATGCAATTTAAAAAAGGCGATAAAATAGAAGTATACAGGAAATCAAAAGATGAAGCCTGGGAACCATATATGGATGATTTTTTAAATGCCCACGGGATTGTGACTGATCCTGATACTACCATTAATGACCCAGATGCATTGATCAGAGTGAGCCTTACAGGACTTGGCACCCACAGGCTGCCCCAGGACTCGTTAAGGCTTATCAATAAATCATAAAAAAGGAATGAAAAGATTATGAAGGTAAAAGATCTATTGGAAGAGTCAGCAGGTCATTTTCATACCATTGAACAAGATCAAAGCGTTGCTAAAGCTCTTAAAATAATGTCAGGGTATAATACATCTGCACTGGTTGTCATGACCCAGACAGCATCCCAGGGTATTTTTACAGAACGGGATCTTGTAAGGTGCCATATTATCTTTCCTGATAAAGACATCAAAGATATTTTAATTAAAGATGTAATGACATCCAAACTCATTGTTGCTGACCCGGGCGATAGCATTGAAGATGCCATGGGGATGATGATTACGGCAAAAATACGACATTTACCAATAGTAGAACAAAATAAGATAAAAGGTATGTTGAGCCTTGAAGATCTGGTTAAAGAGCATGTCAATGTCTTAAACAAGGAACTTCACTATCTTCAGGATTATATCTCAGATCTCCAGGATGCTGCCAATGATTAATATAACCATTGACAATAAAAATATTGCTGCAAGAGATGGTCAGACTATTCTTAAGGCTGCAAAGGAAAACGGGATTAAAATCCCCCATCTCTGCTTTCACCCGGCTCTTAAACCATCTGGCTCTTGTAAACTTTGCGGAGTTGAGGTGAAGTCTCCGTCGGGTAAACAAGTAGTCATGCTCTCATGCATAATGAAAGTAAAAGAAAATCTTGCCGTCAAAACAAATTCTGCCCTTGTAAAACAAGCAAGAGAGAAAGCTTTTAATAAACTTTTACAGATGGCACCGGAATCTTCACGTATCAGAAATCTTGCCAAGGAGTTTGAGGTTGCAGTAACCCCTCCCCCCAACGGCTGTATCCGATGCAGACTATGCATCAGGGTGTGCAATGAAATTGTAAAAGCCAAAGCATTAAAAATGGTAAAGACTGAAAATCATAGTATGGTTGTTCCTGAAACCGGTCAATGCATAGGGTGCGGGACCTGTGCAAATCTCTGCCCCACCGGAGTGATCAAGGTACAAGATCAGGACAATGTCAGAACTATTACCATTAAAGATCAAATCATAGGGCAATTGCCCCTTGAAAGATGCGAAGGGTGCGGAAAAATGTATGCAACCTCAAATTTTCTTAAACATGTTGAAGATATCACCATTTCCCACACAGATACAAAAGAGCATCATCATTTATGTTCTTCATGTATAAAGCTTATGTCCAATAGAGCAATAACTGAAAAGGAAAAAATAAAAAAATGACTAGTGCAAGTATAAAATCAATTATTATGGGTGTCGGAGGCTCATTAGTCCTTGCAGGATTTTGTTTAACCTTTATTGCCCTGGATAAAACTTTATTTATAATGCCTTTGTTTATTGCATTTAATGGTGCCATAACCGGTTATAAAATTGTGGAAACATTAAAAACAAGCTTAAATAATATCCCTGTTTTTTCCTTTGTTCTTGGAATCGGCAGCGGCACTCTGACCTTTGTAATTATCAATTTTGCAGGGTCATTTATCAAAGCAGGTTTATTACTCAATATCTTTGACATGGTCATTTATATGCTTGTCTCAGGAATCACAAGTTATCTGGGAGCAAAACTCGCTGTCAGGTATTTTAATTTATAACAAATGTTTGATGTTTAAAAAGGAGAGTCAAATGAAAAAAATCTTTATGTATCTCATGATGATGACACTGGTATTATTATTTTCAGCGTCAGGGTCTTTTGCCGGTGATGTGGTATCGGCATCTTCCTATAAAGCAGGGGATAAGGTGACAATCAGCGGGAAAATAGCACCTGGAGAAGATCTGTATATTGCCATTGCCCAGCAAAAGACTTTTGCACCTAAAGATACAAATGGTGTCCATGAAAAGAAAAAATTTAAATCCATGGCAAAAAAACATCATTTCAACCTGGATACTGAAATTCCGCCACTTTATTATCTATTAACAAATAACCCTGAAAAATTCGGTAAAATAGACAAAAAAAAGTTTGGCGGTCCTTCTGTTCTGCTTGGTAAGGGTAATGGAATTTATTCAACCACCATGTTTTATCTTAAGAAAAAATTTGGAGAAATTGATGCTTCTGCCCGTGCCATGCTTGGACCTATTAAATCCGATGACCAATGGAATCTTTTTAGATGGGCAAACCAAAGCTCCTATGGTATTAATACCATTGTGAAAGAAGGAAACAGAAAAGGTAAAGTGGTTATTTTCTCAAGAAGCATTATCACTGATCAGTCAAGCAATAATTATTGGGACAAAGGTACAAGTATCAAACTTGACAAGGCAACAGGAGAATTTACAGCTTCTTTTAAATCCTTTCGCCATACACCTCCTGACACTAAATTTGATGTATATATCAATGGTGCAAAAACATCATCTTTTAATATTGAAAAAAACGGATACTGGCTTTCCAAAGGATTCAGATATATGAATCCTTTATGGATAATCATAGGAGCTATTCTGGTTGGAACCTATTTTTCCATGATCGGTGCAGCAGGCGGCATGCTCATGGCAGCGTTCCAGGTATTGGTTGTTAATACAATGGGTCCTGTGGGTATTAATGCTGCAAATGTATTAAAACCTTCCAACATGGCTCTTACTCTGTTTTCTCCCCTGGGATCATTTTACAGGTATGCTGTGAAAGAAAAACGTGTGGCATGGCCCGTCGGGCTTTCATTCGGTGTTGGAATTTTTATAGGTTCCATATGGCTTGGTAAATACGTCTCAGCTGTACTTCCCATGAAAGCCTATAAAGAATGGCTTGCAGTATTGGTTGTATTAATGGGTATTAAAACCCTGCTGGAAATGACTCCCTCTGCCATGAACAAAAGAAAAAACATCAAGGCAATGACTAAAAAATTTAATGAAGAAATTGCCAATGCAAAAGCTGAAGGTCGTTCTGCAGAAATGGGCAGCATTGAACCCATTAAAACAGGTCTTATGGATTACAGGTTTAAATTCTGGGGAGAAGAATTTACAATTAACCCGTTATTATTTGCAATCCTTGGTATTGTTATCGGTATAGTTTCAAGAAGTTTTGGTATAGGCGGCGGTTTCTTATTGGTTCCTGCCATGACAACTCTTGGAGCGCTTCCCATGTATGTTGCAGTACCAATTTCACTTATCGGGACATGTTTTTCAAGTATAGGTTCTTTTATCGGGTATTTAATGACAGGGTATCTTCCTGATATGACTCTTGCCATTTCAATCATCATTGGTGGATTTGCAGGCGGTATGTTAGGCAGCCGTGCCCAGAAAATATTCTCTGAAATGACTTTAAAAATTATTCTTGCAATTACATTATTTTCTTTATTTTTCAGATTTTTCAAAATTGAAATCTGGGTATAAATTTTAAAGAATAAATTAAGTATTGAAACCCGTGTGCTGACAACATATAATAAATAAATCAGCCACGGGTTTTATTTTTAGGAAAACTATGGACAATTTTCTCGACAATATCTGGGGATATATTGAATTATTTTTAAACAATTTAATTGTATTCTTAAACAAAATATTATCTCCTCTTGAACCTATTGGTCCATGGTTTATAATATTTGTACTTGCTTTTTCAGTATTTCTTTTCACAAGGGTAATGGCGCGCTTCTATGTAACAAAAAGATATAAAGAACTTGAAAAAAAATTTCACCATTGGAAAGATATCAGGGAACAGGCAATGAAGCATCCTGATATGGAAAAGGGGAAAACCCTTGCAAAAAATATTGACCAGGCCCAATTAAACAGAGTTTATTATGATTATTTTTTTGAGGGCCTTTTAAAAAATTTTATTTCCAATGTCATACCTATACTATTAACAAGCGCCTATATTATAAAAGTTTATACACAAGAAGCTCTTTTATCCAAATTTGGAGCAAAATGGATATTCTCCTTTTCCCTGGGTTCCACACAAGTAAATATAAGCTCGCTTTTCTGGTTTATTATATGTTTAATTTTATCATTTATATTATATCTAATTTTAACAATAGTATTTAAAAAACAATATGGGAAAAAATAATTTCCAAAACATAAATTTATATTTCCTGGTCAAGTCTATGATAATCATTGGTGTTATGGTGATTGTCCTGCCTGCAGATGTGTTTGCAACCCAGTTGCATAAGGGTAATGAAGGCATTATTGTACACCAGATCGGGCATGTGTTTTTTTTATTTTCAATGATTGCTTTGATTTTCACCATTACCGGAAAAAATCTTGGCAATAACCGGGGCTGGCGCCTTATCCAATATTCTGCTTTTTTATTTGTTCTATGGAATATTGATGCCCTGGCAGCACATTTTTTTGATAATATGATATGTGCTGTTCATTTTGAAAGGCTCTCCCTATGGAAAATCAATATTATCACAAAATCGAACTCAACACTTCTTGCCATGGTTTACTACATTTTAAAACTTGATCACCTTTTGTGTCTGCCTGCAATGTTTCTTTTGTATAAAGGAATTCAAAAAATAGTAATGATAGAAAAACAAAAAATCTCGGGAAAGGATTATAAATGACAATATCTTATATCCCGATATTATTTGTAGATGTTGCAGGATCTCTTGCCATGATTATTTTTGCTTTATTATCTCTTTATTCTGCAAAAATATTAAGGGAACTTGACCGGGATAACAGTATATTTTTATATCTCATGTGGGTATGCTCAGGTTTTACTCTTTTTGCAGTATCAAGATCATTCAGCCATATATTAAGGCAATTTCTGTTATTGACCATGAATAAAGAAACATGGGTGATGATCGGACCATACACAGGGACCATTAACACGGTTTCTTTTATGCTCATAGCCATGATCACCCTTTTTTTCGGGCAGATATGGAATATTAATGAAAAAATCTTTTCCAGTAAAAAACAACTTGAAAATACCCATGCCCAGCTAATGGACCTAAACCAGACTCTGGAACAAAAAGTAGTGGAACGAACAGAAATGCTGACAAGTTCCGAACATAAATGCCGGCGTATTTTTGAGCAATCTTTAGACTCGATCATAGTAACCGATGATCATTTTTTCATGAAAGAAATCAACCCTGCCGGTGTGGAATTAACAGGTTATACCAAGGATAAAATTTTATTTGATAATATGAATTTTAAAAATTTTTTCACCTTTGGTTCGGAATGGGATCGTATTCAATATTTAATATTATCCAATGAATTTATATTAAACGAAGAAATCGATTTTTTGCGGGAAGATAAAACAAGTGTGCTTGTCCTTGTAACAGGCGGTGTGGATTATGGTGCCTTTGGATGCGGCAGAACATATCATTTTATTATTAAAAATATTAATGAAAGGCGGCAGATGGAACGGCAGATTATCCAGGCTGACAAGCTTGCAGCCTTAGGAGAATTATCTGCAGGTGTTGCCCATGAGATTAACAATCCTCTGGGGATAATTTTAGGATATACTCAATTACTTTTAAAGGAAGAACCAAAACATAAACAGGATCTTAAGACCATTGAAAAACATGTTAAAAATTGCCAGGTGGTTGTCTCGGACCTTCTTTCATTTTCCAGAAAAGGCTCTGTTAAAAAAGCTATTATTAATATTAATACTATACTTAAAGATATAACAGGATTTTTATCAAACCATGCTGATTTTAAAAATATTGATATCATTATAGACCTTGATCATGATTCAAGTCTGAACATTTTAGGCAATGAGCAGGAAATAGGACAGGTAATTATGAATCTTTTAATCAATGCCTGCCATGCAATAAAAGAACAGGGCAAAATAGAAATTACTACCAAATCCCATAAAGATCAGATATTAATTACAATAGCTGATGATGGTACAGGGATTGAAAAGAAAAATATTTCAAAAATATTTGATCCTTTTTTTACTACAAAACCTGTGGGTCAGGGTACAGGACTTGGTCTTTCTGTGGGATACGGTATTGTAAAGCAGCACGGAGGCGGCATTACAGTAAAAAGCAAACTTGGAGAAGGCGCTGCATTTACAATAATTCTACCCCAGATTTCATCGGAAAAAGAAGAGTTAAATTAGGAAATTACTATGGGAAATAAAAAAATACCTTATAAAATCCTGACAGTTGATGATGAAGAAGATATGACAAAGCTTCTAAAAAGAACTCTGGAACCTGAAATCAATTGTAAAGTTTCCATGGCATATTCAGCAAAAATGGCAATAAATATCTTAGATAGTGAAACCTTTGATCTTGTTATCTGTGATATTAAAATGCCGGGGATGGACGGAATCGGACTCTTAGATCATATAACAAAGTCCTTCCCGGATCTCACGATTGTAATGCTTACAGCTTTTGGGAATATTGATATTGCTGTAAAGGCCATAAAAAAAGGAGCCTATGATTTTGTTTCCAAACCCTTTGATCAAAATGAAATCATATTTAAAATCAAAAAAGCTCTGGAACGCAGCAGCCTTTTATCGGAAAACAAACGTCTATTAAGCGAAACAAGGAGTTCCTCATCTCAACTTGTAGGCACAAGTGAACCCATGGCAAAAGTATTTGAAAAAATATCCCTGATAGCTCCCAGTGATGTCTCTGTGCTTATTCTTGGTGAATCAGGAACAGGTAAGGACATGACAGCCAAGACAATACATAAACTAAGTGCAAGAAAATCAGGTCCGTTCATACCTGTAAACTGCCCCACAATACCTGAACACATTCTTGAAAGTGAATTGTTCGGATATAAAAAAGGAGCTTTTACAAATGCGGTACGAGATAAAAAAGGACTGTTCCAGGAAGCTGACAAGGGAACCCTGTTTTTAGATGAAATCGGTGATATAGGTCCTAATATCCAGACAAAACTTTTGCGTGCCATTCAGGAAAAGGAAATAAAACCTCTGGGCGACACCAAAACTACAAAAATCGATACAAGGATCATTGCCTCGACCAATCGAAACCTTGAACAAAAAATGGCTGACCATGAATTCAGGCAGGATTTTTTTTACAGACTAAGTGTTATAACAATTGAATTGCCTCCCCTGAGGGAACGGGTTACTGATATACCCGCACTTGCCAGACATCTGATAGAAAAAAATTGTAAAAAATTAAACAAGAACACTAGGACCCTTTCTCCCAAAGCATTGGACATCCTTATAAAACAGCCCTGGCAGGGTAATGTAAGGGAACTTGAAAATGTATTGATTCAAGGGATACTTTATTCAAAAAAAAATATTATCACAAGGGCAGACCTTGTACTTACCAATTTACAATCCAGACCCCATGATAATGCATCCCATAATACCAAAGAAATCAATAAACTATTTTATAAAGATGCCAAAGAAAAAGCTTTGCACGATTTTAATCACGATTATATTGGCGCATTATTATCCATGACAAACGGAAATATTACCCAGGCAGCAAAAAAATGTAACCTTGACCGCCAGGGTCTGCAACAAATCATGAAACGCTTTTCCATTGATCCTGAACAATTTCGCTTATAATTTCTTAAGCAATTGATTGGCTGCTGTTAATAAAGGATCCCAGACCGGACTAAATGGAGGTGCGTAGGCAAGATCTGTCCCTGAAAAACCTTTAACACTCATATGATTATGTAAAGCCACAGCAATAGCATTGATTCTATGGGCAACACCTTCTTTCCCCACCATCTGCGCCCCAAGAAGCCGACCTGTCTTCCTGTCTCCAACCATACTTATATAAATTGTAGTTGATCCCGGATGACCATGAGCCCTAGAACGTGTTTTCACTGTATTTTCAACAGGATCAAAACCTGCTTTGATGGCTTGTTCAAGGTTCAGTCCTGATCTTGCTATTTCCAGGGAAAAAGCTTTGAACACAGAGGTTGCTACAATGCCTTCAAGGGATACTGATTTTCCGCAAACATTATCTGCTACAGCCCACCCTGCCCTGTTTGCCCGTAAAGCCAGAGGTACCCAGCATTTTTGCTTTGTTATCACATCAAAGGCATCTGCGCAATCGCCTGCTGCATAGATATCTTTATCTGAAGTAAGTAATTGCTTATCCACAGATATTGCATCGGATATTCCAAGCTCCAGCCCTGCATCCTTTGCAATATTGCTCAAGGGTTTTACGCCCATTGCAACAAAAACCATATCCGCATTAAGGCTTAGTTTTTCACATTCCACAGAAACGCCTTTATCTTTAGAAACTATATTTTTAACAAAATATCCTGTTTTTAAATCAACTCCATTATTTTCCATCTCTGTTTTGACAACCCCGGCAAGGTCTCTTGCCATCCAGGGTAAAAATTCAGGTCCGGGTTTAACAAGAATTGTTTCTATCCCTCTTTTTCTAAAGGCTTCACTCATTTCAATTGCAATATAGCCCATGCCTATAATAACAATTTGTTTAACATTATTTGCACTAATATAAGATTTTATCAGCCTGCCCTGATCAAGGCTTTTTAAAATCATCACCTGGGGCAGCTCAATCCCCGGTAAATCTGGTAGAATCGGTGATGCACCTGTAGCAATAAGCAATTTATCATACTCAAAAGAAAATTTTACCGGCGATTCACTATTATTTAAAAATTTACTACCAGTAATTATTTTAGACTTTCTATCTATATTATCGACTCTATGCCCTGTTAAAAGATTAATATGGTTTTTTTTAATAAAAACTTCAGGTTTTCGTACGATAAGTTCATCCATTTCCCTTTCTGCATCGGCAATATTATAGGGCATACCACAGGCACTATATGAGACATCCATTGTTTGTTCAAGAACAATTACCTCCATTTCAGGATTATTTCTTTTAGCCCTGGATGCTGCACTCATACCGGCAGCATCCCCCCCAATGATAACAAATCTCATAATTACCCCTTAACAAACATTAGCAATGTGAAATATTAATTATACAGAGCATTTAATGCCTCTGTCAACAGCCCTTTAAATCTGTCAAGGGTTATTGGATATGCCTGCATCGGAATTCCCATCCAGTCACAATAATCTAAAAAACCTTCTGGATCCTCTTCCATATACTTGTCAAGATATCCAATACCATCAAGAACAATAGCGCCGCCTGTATGTCTTGGAAAATTCTCATTGGCAACACCCTTATCCCATCCTTTAAATACCTGGGTTCTATATTTTATCCAGCCGGGAGTCATATACCAGACAGGGTCCCCGCCTGCTATTTCTTCGGTGATTTGCTTCATCTCATCATCGCTTGCAAGCATACCCATGCAATGGCTGGCATTCACTCTGGAAACACCCATACCCTGTTCTGTAATAATGTTTTCCATCAATCTTGTGGGATTATCAGGATTTACATAGCAATACTTGCCGCCATACACCACGATCACCCCATTGGCAACGGTCTTAGCTTTTTTAATAAATTTTATCAATTGAGCTTCAAGTTCAGGGATATCCTGATGCAGCCCAGGGGTTGTATAAAAAATATGCTTTGTGTCAAGAAATCCCTGTTTTACCAGATAATTAATTTCAGGACTCATAGTGCCGCATGCCACTATTGCAGTTTCACCAAATGATTGTTCTCCCATAATAGCCTCCTGATATGGAATTATTAATCTGAATCACTGTGTAATTCACCTTCGGGGATATCTTCTCCCGGGCGCCAGGTTGAAAAATCTTTTATATTAAGTACATCATCTGAGCTCACATCTTTATCTGTCCACACTACACGGGTATTGCAATCATATACTTTTTTTCCAAGGCTTTTTTGTCGCAGGGATAAAGCTGTTTCGGATTCCTGCCTTGTTTCGTGGACTGATATAACTTTTTTTTCAGATTGATCCAGACTATGATCATCATAAATCAGAGCATACATAATATATCTCCTTTTAATTTGTATGTGCCATTGTGACAACATCAATCATAATGGCACATATTGAGTTATACACCATCTTTAGCCTCTTGCAAGTCCTGGTATTAATGAAGGCGGTACAATCATGACAGGGCATGGAGCCCATAAAAGAGCATCAGCTGTCAATTTGTCAAGGGGTGTGACATTGGGGCTGCCGCCCATGGCAAGGGGAGTATCTGTGGAAGTTCCCATAACCATAAGTTCAGCTCCGGTATTTCTTGCAAGTTTTGAAAGCTCACTTACCACATCACCTTCGCTCACATTAATTGCATAATTATCAAAATTTCTGTCTTTCATCTGACGTACATACGCATCACTGACCTCAGCCTCAGCATTAATAATTGCCTGTTCAACTTTTTCTTCATTATAATTTAGTCGACCAATCCCATAAAATATCCAGAGTTTTGCCTTATTCTGCTCAGCAAGGTTTAAAGCAAAATTAAAGATATGATCGCAGTATTCAGTTAAGCAGGTATTGAAAAGAATTTTTTTATACATGATATTTCTCCCTAAATTATTAATTTAGTTACCAAGATTATCAGCAGCTGCATCCTTTTTAAGATGTTCATCCCATTTTTCGCCCCAAAGATCTGGCACAGTCTCTTCAACTTCCATTACAGACTCCCAGGATATGCCTATCTCAGTAAATATATTTTTCAACTCTTCCTCACTGGGTGCAAGCCACAGGCAATATCTAACGCCTTTATCTTCGTTATAATATGATCTTATCCATGTTGCACTTTCTACTTTTGCAAGGGTTCTCCAATTTGCCTGAACTTCATTACAATCAATATCAGGGTTGTTGTGTACCATCATAAATTTTTTTAATTGTGACATAGTGACCTCCTTTAATAAGATTATTTTATTTGCCCCGGTATGGAATCTGATTTATTGCCGGGCGCTTTATTATTTTCAATTACAAATTATGTGCCATATCTCCTGACTTTATTTAATCTTCGACATAAATGATTGAAAATAAAAGAAAAACAAAGCACCTGTAAAAAAACAACTCGAGAAAAAAAGGGTTGACAAAAAAATAAAGTGTTGATTAAAATGAAACCAGATAAAAAATAGCGCTACAGGTGGCGCCACAGTCATGTTGTCAAAAAAGGTCTGGGGTCATTATGGGAAACATTGCAGATCAGATAAAAAAGAACAAACTTGTGAATATCCTTTTAGAATCCATTGGTGACGGTATTTTTATATTAAACAATAAAGGCAGCATTATTGCATGGAATCCAGCCATGGAAAAAATCACAGGATTTAAGCAAAGCGAAGTTTTAAACCAGAATTGCACCATGCTGAATTTTAATCACTGCTTTGGAAAAGACTGCCCGACCGGGTATCAAGATTGTGGTATCTTTGAATATGGCAAAGTTGCACCTACAGAATGCATGCTGCGCCATAAAGACGGTCATGAAATTAATGTCACCAAAAATGCAAGGATAATACTTGATAATAATCAAAAAATACTTGGTATAATTGAAGCTGTAACTGATCTTACCGAATTAAAAAACACCCGCCTGAAAATGGAAGAAGCAACCCGGCGCCTTAGTGAATTAAATCGTCTCCATGGAATAATCGGCAAAAGCCAGGTGATGCAGAATGTTTTCAGCTTTATAAAAGCCTCTGCTGCAAGCGATGTTACAATATTAATACAAGGAGAAAGCGGAACCGGCAAAGAACTTGTAGCAAGTGCCATCCACAATATAAGCCAGCGCAGAGATAAACCTTTTGTCATAGTAAATTGCAGTGCATTATCTGAATCTCTTCTTGAAAGTGAGCTTTTCGGGCATGTAAAAGGAGCTTTTACTGGCGCAATAAAAAGCCGTAGCGGTAGATTTGAAGAAGCTGATACCGGCACGATTTTCTTAGATGAAATTGGTGAAATTTCTCCTTTTATCCAGGTTAAACTTTTAAGAGTTCTCCAGCAAAAAGAAATAGAACGTGTAGGAGAATCAAGTAAACGAAACATAGATATAAGAGTTATTACTGCCACAAACAAAGATCTTAAGACCCTTGTTCAACAAGGTAATTTCCGGGAAGATTTATATTACCGCCTGAAAGTTTTTCCGATTTATCTACCGCTGCTGAACAGCAGGAAAGAAGATATTCCTCTTCTTGTCAATCATTTTATTGGAATAAATAATAAACTTACAAAAAATAAAGTTAAAGGGATATCAAATCCAGCGCTGCGTTCCATTATGGATTATCCGTGGCCGGGCAATGTACGTGAATTAGCCAACGCCATTGAGCATGCATTTGTTCTATGTTCCGGCAGAGAAATCGATATCCACGATCTCCCTGTTGAGATACGGAATTTCGACCCATATGCCCATGATCTAAACTCCCCTGTGATTAAAGCACCTGTTACAACTATACCATTGACACCCCTTGTACGACCTTCTCTTTCAAAAGAAAAATTAATCACTCTTTTAACTCAATGTAAATGGAATAAGGCTGAAGTAGCAAGACAAACAGGGTTCAGCCGAGCTGCCATATGGAAATACATGAAAAAATGGAATATACCGACTCAACCGGGAAAAAAATAAAATTGTATTGTATACTGATTTATTGTATAATCATTATTTAATTTATTAAATCGTGACATACTTCAAACATTTCACAATAGCGATAAAAAAATGAACAGAACAAAACCTACAAAGCTTATTACACTACTTAGAATTATCATACCCATATGGTTAACCTTTTTCCTGATCTCTTTTTGCGTGTTTTTTATTTTTGTTCCTTCTCTAAAAAAAAATATAGTAAATCAGAAAAAAGAAATGACGCGCAACTTGATTGATAATAGCTATTGCTTATTATCAGCATATTACCAAAAAGTATTGTCAGGAGAAATGAGTGAAAAAAATGCTAAATTTGAAGCCAAAGAACTGATCAGAACGATGCGGTATGGATCAGAAAAAAAGGATTATTTCTGGATTAATGATATGTCCCCAAAAATGATAATGCATCCATATCTGCCTCAGCTTGAAGGCAAAGATGTTTCAAACATAGTAGATTATAAGGGCATACACATTGTTGAGGAGTTTGTTAAACTGGTTAGGGTTCAAGGAGAAGGATATATTGATTATATGTGGCAATGGAAAGACAAACCCGATACAATAGTTCCAAAGATATCCTATATAAAAGGCTTTAAACCCTGGGGCTGGATAATTGGAACCGGCATATATATCAAAGACGTAAATAATGAAATAAATATTATTATCAACAATCTGTTCAAAATTTTTACAGGATTGTTAATAATAATTATAATTATATCATCATATATAACCTGGCAGACCATAAAAATCGAAAACAGGAGAAGTTTAGCAGAAAAAGCTTTAATCAAAAGCGAAAAAAATTATAGAATAATTTTTGAAAACACCGGCACCGCAACGGTTATTATCGACAACAATAGAATTATTTCGCTTGCCAATGATAAATTTATTGAGCTTGCAGGATATTCCCGCCAGGAAATACATGGGAAAAAAAAATGGACTGAGTTCATACATCCTGATGACTTTCAACAAATAAAAAAACAGGAAGCATCAAATATCTATGAATTCAGATTTATTGATAGAAATAAAAATATTAGAAATATCATTGTTTCCATTAATAAAATCCCTGAATCATCTAAGCACATTGCATCTTTTTCAGACATAACCAAACGCAAACGTGCTGAAGATGCATTAAAAGCCTCTCAAAAAAGATTCCTAACCGTATTAAACAGTATTGATGCCACAATATTTGTGTTAGATATGAAAACATATAAAATTATTTTCATGAATAAATATATGATAGAATGTTTTGGCAAAGACCATACCGGGGAATTCTGCTGGGAAGCTTTCAGAGGGGAAAAATCTCAATGCAGCCATTGCAATAATCATTTATTGGTTGATAAAAATAATCATCCGACAGGAGTGCACACCTGGCAGGGGGAAAATCCTGTGACTGATAAATGGTTTTTAAATTATGATCGTGCAATCGAATGGGAAGATGGAAGATTGGTCAAAATTCAAATTGCCACAGATATCACAGCTCTTAAAAATATGGAAAAAGAACTTCGCCAGGTACATAAAATGGAATCTCTGGGTACTCTTGCAGGCGGGATTGCCCATGATTTTAACAATATTTTATTCCCTATTGTAGGATATGCGGAAATGTTGTTAGAAGAAATGCCCGAGGATAATATCTTTAGAGACAGCGTAGAAAAAATCCATAGCAGCTCCTTAAGGGCAAAAGACCTTGTAAAACAGATATTGACATTTGCGCGCCATGATTTAAATGAATTCAAGCCAATGATGATACAACCAATAATTAAAGAAGTCTTGAAATTTATTCGTGCTTCAATCCCTGCATCAATTACTATTAAGCAAAATATAAGTAAAAACTGCGGACTAATTAAAGCAGACCCTACACAAATTCATCAAATTGTCATGAACCTTGCAACCAATGCTTACCATGCAATGGAAAAATCAGGGGGTAAACTTAGTATAACTTTAAAAGAAACTGAAATAGACCAACAAAATAATTTTAAAACTTCT
Source organism: uncultured Desulfobacterales bacterium (assembly GCA_964612755.1). Classification (GTDB taxonomy): domain Bacteria; phylum Desulfobacterota; class Desulfobacteria; order Desulfobacterales; family Desulfobacteraceae; genus JAIOSM01. Next base: position 28,524 of record CAZTEM010000006.1, read on the forward strand.
GATATAAAGCCCGGTCTTTATGCCTGTCTCACAATTGCTGATACGGGTGTGGGTATGGATAAAGGCATTGCTGAAAAAATTTTTGACCCTTTTTTTACTACTAAGGAACTTGGGAAAGGTACAGGGATGGGTCTTTCAGTAGTGCACGGCATTGTAAAAAACATGAACGGTGCAATCCAGGTAAAAAGTGAACTTGGTTATGGTTCCAAATTCAGTATCTATTTGCCTGTCATTGCAAAATCAATTCAAGAGCCAAAGCAAAAGGACAATGAAATTGTTCCCAGGGGGGATGGACAAATTTTGCTTGTTGATGATGAAGAAGAAATTACAGAAATGGGGAGACAGATGCTGGAACGACATGGATATAAGGTCTCTGCCCATACTGACAGCATTGAAGCCCTTAAAATCTTTAAAACCTGTCCTGATAATTTTGATATAGTAATAACTGATATGGCAATGCCAAATATGTCAGGAGATGAACTTGCAAAAAAAATTTCAACACTAAAACCAGACATCCCAATTATCCTCTGCACCGGATACAGCGAAACCATGTCCGAAGAAAAAGCTTTATCCATCGGAATAAAAACTTTTTTAGCCAAGCCTGTTATTATGAAAGAACTTGTGGCTAAAATACGTGAATTATTAAATAATGATTAAAATTTATGTATTCTGAAATTGCTTTTCAAAAAAACAGACTTATCTTAATTGATAAATAATAATAAATATAGGGAGGTACAATGCCTATTTTTGAATACCAATGCAATCAATGCAATGAAACTTTTGAAAAACTTGTTTTCAAGGGTGAAGAGGATGAAATCAAATGCCCCAAATGCAAGAGCTCTGATATTAAAAAAAAAATGAGTGCTGCAAGTTTCATGGGAACAAGCATGGGTACATGTGCTTCAGGTTCTCCCAAGGGTTTTTCATGAGCTGGTTAACTAAAAAAGCTGTGGTTTACAGCTTAAGCCCATGTACAATTAAATACTAAAAATAAAAAGGCGGCATCCTGATCATGATATCATGATAGGATACCGCCAAAAATTAATTTAACCTATTACTGAAACTCCATTTTTTTCAATCGCTGCAAGATTCTCTGCAGCTTTTTCTTTTTTCAGCCTGGAAGCTTTTAATACAGCGTCTTCCGCTCTGGTAGCATATTTCGAATCATCTTCATATTTATAAGTATCCAATACTTTTTCAAAAGATTCTGCTAAAACTGCTCTGCCAAGAGGGTTTCTTGTTATTATTGTGGTGTAACCCTTTTTGGCTCCTATTCCTCCAAAAGAGATATCTGAATATTCTGCTGAAAAATCACCACATAGTTTACAGGCTTCACGCTTAATAATATCCAATTCTGCAATGGGAATTATTTTCTGATCACCTGATTTAAGATTAATAATAAAATTATCTTTAATATTGATGCTTTCAATATCTTTATACTCAAAATCATACTTGTCTTCAATCTGATGAAATTCTTTGTCATGGAAGATAAAATTACCCGCACAAAAAAGACCAAAACAAAACTCGATAGAATCTGCCGGGACTATACCCATGGCTTCCATTTTTCTTATGGTATTTATCTGACAGGGAGTACCTACAAATGCAATTTTTTCAATACCTTCTTTTCTCATTTCTTTTAAAGCTTTAATGGAAGGGGAAAAGGTTGAATATTCATCTGCAAAATTTGCCATGCCGTGGGATGCTTCAAAATGTGTGCCTGCTGAATCCAAAATATCCTGTCTTGATGTTGCAAGCCATGGGACTCTCCCTGTTTCTGTATTTTTGGATACAATGGCTCCATTAATTCTTCCTGTATCAAGGAGATGGAGTAAGATTGCAGTTACAACTCCTCCGTCAGTTCCTCTTTCTCTTATACCAGAGTCCTTTGCCTTGGCTACCGAAGTTCCAATAACTCTTCCTATAGGAGCACTCCAATCAGCTCTTTTTTTAATTTCTCCATCAAGCTCGGAAATTTCAGGGCAAATCATATAACAAATACCGCATTCAATGCACTTCTCAACATCGGCATACACTGGTTTCCCTGTGTCATCAAACTTTAAGGCGCCATAATTAATAGCAGAGCAGAATGTCACGCATCCACCGCAATGATGGCACTTACTTTGTTTTTGAACTTCCTGGATCAGATTGAAAAACGTCTTCATGGGCTGCCTCCTTAATTTGAATTAGTAAAAAGAGTATTGCCATTTGAATCCACAATATTAAGAGCTATTACAGGACCGCCGTCCAGGCGGTGAGTTGCACAACTGACTCATGGATCATAGGCACGCACTGACATCTCAACTCTGTTTAGAATCCCCTCATCAACGTTTCCGTCTTTTATAAGCATTCGTGCCGATTGCTCAACACTCATACTGATGGGAGCAAGATTATGGGTTGTTCCCACAATCATATTTGCTGTTTTAATACATCCGTTTTCATCTGTTGTATAATCATGGATCAATGTACCCCTTGGTGCTTCTACATGTCCTACTCCCCGACCTGCCCTGGGAGTCACGTCACATCGTGTTTTGGTGTCTATTATAGCATTGTTATTAAGAAGTTCCAGGGTTTTTTCACAGGCATAAACAAGTTCTATAAGACGCGCCCAATGATAAAGCAATGTCTGCTGAGCAGGTCTTCCAAAACTTGCCCTGAACTCTTCAAGCTCTTTTTGAGCAAGGGGTGTTGGTATTTGATCACAAACATTGATCCTTGCAAGACAATTTGATCTATATATGCCTTTTGGTGCTTCAAGATCCATGGAAAAGCCCTCATTCCAGGACTTTGCATAGGGATATTTACCATAGGAAACATCAACTGAATGTTCACCTATATAATCTAAATAATCTGAATCATTAAAATCATCATAGGATCCATCAGGTTTCATGAGTCTTAACTTACCATCATAAAAATTTAATGAGCCCTGGTCATCAACCGTTCCTATAAACCCTGTTGTAATAGTACCCAGAGTCTTAACAACATCAAGGTATTTAGGAAAAATTTCTTCCTTGGCATATTTCATGGAAAATGTTGCAAAATCAAGAAGTTCTTTTGTATTCTCCACAAGTTCTTTTCTCTGAACCTCGGTCATGGGTTTTGAAAACCCACCGGGCACACCTGCAACGGGATGGATAACCCTTCCTGCAAATTTTTCCATCATCATCTGACCAAGCTGGCGCATTTTTACAACTCTTTTTGCAAGGTCAGGAGCTGCTCCCACAATACCGATAATATTTCTCACAGAATAATCAGCATCCGGTCCCATTACAAAATCAGGAGCTGCAAGAAAATAAAAATGCAGAATCTTATCATTTATATGTGCCATATTCTGCATACATTCACGCAAAAGGTGACCTGCAGGTGCAATTTCTGCATTAAAACATGCATCAACCGCTTTAACAGATGACATATGATGGTGCCATGGACAAATACCGCAGATTCTTGTAACAATCCTTGTAACTTCTTCTGCAGGTTTTCCTTCAACATATTTCTCAAAACCCCTTATACTGCTGAAATGTGTAATAGCATTTTCAACATTCCCGGAATCATCCAGATTTATCTCAATACTGGCATGACCTTCTATGCGGGACAGGGGCTGTATATTTATTTTTCTTCCCATATTTTTTTGTTCTCCTAAGCTTAAAATAGCTTTTTTGTATTAATTTTTAACCCTTTGCCCCTGATTTCTTTTTTGGGACAAGCCTGTTATGCGCACCTGAAAATCTTAAAAGATTATCTCGATCCGGCAGGGTCTTAATGTCAACACCATTACTTACCAAAGCATTCAACATGTCAAGAAGCTGATTTCCCTCCTGTTTAACAGGTCCATAACATCCCCGGCAGGGAACTCTTGCGCTTATACACTTTGGCGCATGTCCGTCATTGCCTGCACATCCTGCTCTGGTAACAGGTCCCATACAGAGATATCCCTGCTCCAAAAGGCAACGCATGTCATCCACTGGTTTTTCAGGATCAAATTCAGGTGTTGTTATAAATCGCTTAATGGCTTTTAAATCTCCTTTGCCTTCACGCCTTGTAGGACAGGTATCACACACACTTTTAAAAGGCAGTTTAATATCTTCACCCTTTAAAAGACCAAGGATTGCCGCTGCAATATGATCAGGATGGGGAGGACAGCCAGGCAGATAAATATCCACATCTATTTTTTCATCCAATGCATAGCACCTATCAAGAAGTAAAGGGACACCTTTAGTTGGTGCCTTACCATTGGGATCAGTACTCTCAGTTGAATAATATCTGTCACACAAATCTTCATTTGTATAAGAATTAATTAAAGCAGGTATTCCACCATGGGTTGCACATGTACCAAGGGCAATCAGAACATCACATTTTTTTCTCATTTCCAGGGCAATTTCAAGGTGTTCTTCGTTTCTTATGCCGCCGCTTAAAAGCCCTACTGTTGCCTTGGGAATATCAATATGCTCCTGATCGCCCAGCTGACCTAAGTGTTTATGATCCATTAATACAGGGATGTGAACAAAGTTAAGTTCAGGAAGAAGGTCAAGCAGAGTCTCTCCTAAATTAAGGATTGCAATTTCACAGCCTGAACACGAGTTTAACCATTCACTGGCTACATTGACTGGCATTTTTCCACCTCCTGTTTTCCAAACATGTTTGGACCAAGTTCTTTTATCTTTGCTGTAAATTCAGTAACTTTCCGGGCAAATCTGGGACCTTCTGCTCCGGAAACCCATTCAATGGCAAATCTTTCAGGGTCAATTCCCACATCTTCAAGAAGAAGGTTGATTATATCAGTTCGTGCTAAAGCTTTATGATTACCGTCCAGGTAATGGCATTCACCAAGATGTCAGCCCATTACCATTATGCCGTCAGCTCCTTTTTTTAAAGAATCAACCACAAGATCAGGATGTACCATTCCTGAACACATGACCCTTACCACCCTCATATTTGATGGATATTCAAGTCTTGACACACCGGCAAGATCACCTCCGGCATAGGCGCACCAATTACAACAGAAACCGATTATCACCGGCTCAAAATTATCAGACATTATATTTTTCTCCTTATTTTTATCATTTTATGCATGGTCTAAGATTGCATCCACCTGAGCTTTAAGCTGACTCTGGGTAAATCCGTCAACAACAACACCCTCTTTAGGACATGTTGCAGCACATATGCCGCAGCCCTTGCACAAAGCTTTATCTGTATTGATTCGTTTATGTTTTTTGCCATCGATTTCAAATTCTTCAAGAATTATGGCATTATAGGGACAGACATCAATACACAATGCACAACCATCACAATTTTGCGTAACATGGGACTTGATTGCATCAAGTTTCATTGTCTTTTTAGAAAGTATTACCCCTGCACGGGATGCAGCAGCCTTACCCTGGGCAATTGATTCATTGATTGGTTTGGGATAATGACACATTCCTGCGAGGAAAACACCATCCACTGTAGAATCAACAGGTTTAAGCTTTGGATGTGCCTCGGTAAGAAAACCATCGGAATTTACACCGCATTTAAATATTTTAACCAGAGAAGAAGTATCATTGGGTAAAATAGCAGTGGATAAAATCACATAATCACTTGCTATTTCCAGGGGTAATTGTGAGATAGGATCAAATATTTTTACAAGCAGATCCTCACCGTCTTTTTGAACTTCCGGTTTTGTATTTCTGGTATAGCTTATAAAAATGACTCCAAGATCTCTTGCTTCTTTATAAAGCACTTCTCTGTCTGCATAGGTTCTGATATCCCTGTTAAGCACAAAAATATTCATCAAAGGGTTCATTTTCTTTAATGATACAGCATTTCTTATGGCGCTTGTACAGCATACTCTGGAACAATAGGGGTGATTATCATCCCTTGACCCGACACATTGGATAAAAACAGCAGTGTCAGCTTTAGCAATCCCTGATTTATCCTCAGCCAGAATTTTATCAAACTCAAGAGAGCTTACAACTCTTTTATCCTGAGAATATAAATATTCATCGCTGATATAGGCTTTACCGCCTGTTGCAAGGACACAGGCACCAAACTCAATAGTTTCAGTCTTATCTTCATGCTTTATCTTACCCATAAAACTACCCACTGATCCTGAAACAGATTCAAGTGTCGATTTTGTACAAACTCTTATGCGATCATTATTTTCAATGTCTGAAATTATTTTTTCAAGCTTTGTTTTTACACCCTCTCCCTTCCATGTTTCATAAAGGTCCAGAGCAACTCCACCAAGTTTTTCCTGTTTTTCAAGAATAATTGTATCATATCCCTGGCAGGCTATACTTAAAGCTGCACTCATACCTGCAAGTCCGCCTCCTACAACAAGAGCCTTGGGAGTAACATTAACCTCAATATCATTTAGAGGGTAATTTCCTGTAACCTTTGCCACTGCCATTCTTACCTGATCTTTTGCTTTAGCTGTTGCTTTTTCAGGTTCATTGGGGTGTACCCAGGAATTCTGATTTCTTATGTTTGCCATTTCAATCATATATTTATTAAGCCCTGTGCCCTGCAATGTCTCCTGGAAAAGAGGTTCATGGGTCCTTGGAGTACAAGCTGCAATAACGACCCTGTTTAGATCATTCTCTTTAATTTTCTCGGCAATAAGATCTTGAGTATCTGTAGAGCAGGTAAACATATTATTTTCAACATAGGCAACTTTGGGCAATGTTGAAGCATATTCTGATACTGCTTTCACATCAATCACACCTGCTATATTGGTTCCGCAGGAACAGACAAAAACACCTACTTTAGGTTCCTGATCTGCAATATCTCTTTCTTCGGGCCAGGTTTTTTCCTTTGTGAGACTTCCCTTGGAATCTGCAAGAAGTGTTTCAACATCCGCTGCTGCAGAAGATGCATATATTACAGATTTTGGAATAGCTTTAGGCGAATGAAATGCACCTGTAACAAAGACTCCGTCTTTTGTGGTTGAAACAGGATTAAAACTATTGGTTTTTGCAAAATTATATTTTGTCAAATCAAAATCAAATTGACGGGCAAGCTTCATTGCATCAACAGGTGCTTCCATGCCAATGGCAAGAACAACCATATCAAAATATTCGTCATGCTTTGTGCCGTCTTCATCAACCCATGCCATGACAACGCCCACATTATCAGGTCCTTTAATTAATGTATGGGGACGCGCTTTTACGTATTTTACGCCCTTTTCCTTAGAGGATTGATAATAACGCTCATAATCTTTACCAGTAGCTCTTATATCCATATAAAAAATAGTCTGTTCACCTTGTGAATCAAGATGAGAACCTGTCATAACAGCCTGCTTAATTGAATACATACAACATATGCTTGAACAATATCCATTATCCGCACAATTTGTATTTCTTGATCCAACACATTGAATCCAGGCAATTTTTTCAGGAACTCCACCGTCAGAAGGTCTTGAAAGATGTCCCATACTTGGACCAGAAGCTGAAAGAAGGCGCTCATATTCAAGGCTTGTTACCACATCGGCTATTTCATCATACCCATAATAATCAATTCCTTTGGGAGAAAAAGGTTTAAACCCTGGTGCCAATACAACAGCTCCTACATTAAGTTCAACAAATTCAACTTCCATATCAAGATTAATAGCACCTGTTGGACAAACCTTTTCACAAGCTCTACACCGACCTTTTGTATGATATATACAATTTTCAGAATCAATGGCATATTTTAAAGGGACAGTCTGTCCATACTTAATATAAGCGGCTTTTCTCATATTTAATTCAGCATTATATTCATCTGGTACTTTTTTAGGACATTTTTCTGCACATAACCCACATGCTATACATTTGCTTTCATCTATAAATCTTGGATTTTTTTTGATTTTAACCGTAAAATTACCTTGTTCACCTTGGACATCATCGATTTCTGCAAGTGTTAATAATTCAATATTTAAGTGCCGACCGCACTCAACCAGTTTTGGTGAAACAATTCACATGGCACAATCATTGGTGGGAAAAGTCTTGTCAAGCTGAGCCATGACACCACCAATGCCTGAACTCTTCTCAACAAGATAAACATAATATCCCGAATCTGCCATATCCAGTGCTGCCTGAATTCCAGCAATACCCCCTCCAACCATCAGGACAGAACCAACAGGGTTACTTACCATACACACCTCACTTTTCATCTAATTAAAATTAATCTTATTATCATAAATTATTAACCAAAAAAAAAAGGATTTGCTCCCAAATAATTATGGGCAGCAAATCCTTTTATTTTAATGATTAATATTTAAATTATCATTTATCCGCTGAGTTCTTTGATGATCTACTTGATGGATTATCCAATCACACGCCTTGGGGATTGCCCTTTCAACCTTATTGGAAAGCCCCGGATCAATAAAATTGGGAACCGAATCAGTATGGACACAATAGACTCTGATATCCACCCCCAGTTCATTGAGCTCTGAAAGCAGGTTTGAAGATGGAGACTGATGCAAAGAAAAGTCACTGAGTTTCTCTTTCGGGACATCATCAAGGCTCATCTCAAAAAGTTCACCTGTTTTTCTGCCCGGAACACTTACGGCATCTATAACAAAAATCTGTTTGGGTTTATCTTCCATTAACAAAAGATCAAAAATATAATCTCTGATTCCTGTTCCTGCATCCAGGGATAAAACATAGTCCGGGAAACTATAATTTTCATTCAAAAATTGAATGACTCTTGGACCAAACCCGTCATTGCCAAAAAGAGTATTACCACAGCCTAAAATTAAAATTTCTTTTCCATAAATCAGTGTTGTCACAAACCAATCCTTACTAAATCAAAATCATTATATAAATTGTTTTTATTTTTTTAATGGCTCATAAAACACAAGGTATCAGTTTTCCAAAAAAAAGCACCACTTTATTATAAAAATTTTCTACTTGTCAAGGGCTAATTTAAAATTTATACATTTATCAATAATTCATAGATTAAAAAGATTGATCCTGGTGCTATTGTCGATAATATTATGTATTTGACAATTTATATAGTTCTGAGTTATCCCAGCGCTGGAAAAGATCATGTTCTATGTCCAAATAATCCAGAACCTTTCCCACAGACTGGTTAATAATATCATCAATGGTTTTGGGGTGGTGATAAAAGGCGGGGGTTGGAGGGATAATATGTGCACCCATATCTGCAGCCCGGGTCAAAAGCCTTAAATGCCCTTTGTGCAGTGGACTTTCGCGGAACAACAATGCCAGTTTACGTTTTTCTTTGAGCTGAACATCTGCTGCTCGAACCAAAAGGTTCTCATTATACGAATTGGCGATTCCTGACAATGTTTTAACAGTACAGGGAGCAACCACCATTCCCATGGTCAAAAAAGAACCACTGGCAATTGATGCTGTAATCTGCGTATTGGTATAAGTAACGTCTGCCATGGCAAGGACAGTGTCTACATCATAATCGGTTTCAATCCGGATGTTAAGCTTTCCTGGTTCTGAAATAATTAAATGGGTTTCAATGCTGGTATTTTTCAAAGTTTCCAGCATTCTTACCCCATAAATCACGCCACTTGCCCCGGTGATCCCTATAATCAATCGTTTACTCATATAATATCTCTCAAATTATAAATTAAATATTCATATCTAAGTTTTTCATCTATGGTACAAGTCATTTCAGAATTCTCCTTAATTTAAATTACATGATGCAGCAATTGAAATATTATTTACACCACCTGTTCCATAAATCAAACCATTTTATGCAATTATTTCCAGCAAAAACCAAATATATTAAAAGAAACGGCTGACAGGAGTTAAATAAAGTATAGTAATAATATAACGCCCGTGGTATAAATTATAATTGGAATTAATAAATATTACAATTTAAAACAACAGACTCAATGAAAATTTACGAAATTTCAATTTATCTGCTGCTTCTATCCGGTCTCGGGGTGTTAGTTCTCAGCTTAAGAGTGTTTAATAAAAATATCAAATTGATTAAGAACATAAATTCGAAAGAAAACCGCGAATTACCCAATCTTATTTATCTCCATAAAATTCTAATTGTTTTCTTTTTACTTAGCTATTTAGCTGTATTATCATGCTTTATTTTTAATGTTCATATCTGGTTAAAAATGGTCATTGGGATATTGCTCTTTCTGGGTGCAGTCTATGTTTATCTGGAAACCTATTTTAATACAAAGATTCTTAAAATAACAAATCAAAAATATATCGAAGCTGTGGAACTCACTAAAAATTTAACAGAAGAGCAAAAAGAATCTCAGGAAAGTGAAAAAAAATATCAATCCATACTTGAAAACATTGAGGAAAGCTATTTTGAGGTTGATTTGAATGGTAATTTAATGTTTTTTAATGAATCAACCTGTAAAATTCTTGAACGCTCACGTGAAGAACTCATGGGAATAAATTATAAAGCCTATCAGTCCAAAGAATCTATTCCGCTTGTTTATAATGCGTATAACAGCTTATTTAAAAAAAAATCAGACCGAGGTTTTGTTGAATATGAGATCATTACAAAAACCGGTAAAACCAAAACCATTGATACATCCTTATCATTATTATATGATAAATCAGGTAATCCTCTTGGTTTTAGCGGTCTTGCTCGTGATATAACCGAAAGAAAACAAGCTGAAAAAAAACAAAAACAACTTGAAACACAAATTCGCCAAGCCCAAAAGCTTGAAGCCATTGGGCACTTAGCAGGCGGTATTGCCCATGATTTCAACAATATATTAACTGCTATTTCAGGTAATGCTAAACTTTTATCAATGGACCACGAAAGCTTCAAAAAAAAGGGTCAAAAACAATTAAATAATATCATAAGCGCCACAGAAAGAGCAGGAGCGCTAATCAATCAGATACTCACCTTTAGCCGACAAAATCAAGAGAGCCTTTATCCTGTACGATTAGATCTCATTTTAAACGAAGCTGTTAAGTTTATCAGAAGCACTACCCCTGCCACAATTGAAATCAATACCGAAATCAAGGCAGAAAATATTTATACCTTAGCTGATTCGACCCAAATACATCAAATAATTATGAATCTTTGTACCAATGCGACCAGTGCCATGAAAAACCAAAATAACGGCATCCTTGATATTTGTTTATCTATTGCTAAACTAAATAATTTCTCAGGAATAGCAGGCAATCTTTTAAGTGGTGATTTTATTGAGCTTAGCGTTAAAGACACAGGAGAAGGAATCCCTGCTGAAATATTGGAAAAAATATTTAATCCTTTTTATACGACCAGGACTAAAGATCAGGGTACAGGATTAGGACTCTCCACTGTTCACGGCATTGTTAAGTCCTATGGCGGAGACATCCAGGTAAAAAGTGACCAAGGAAAAGGCTCAACATTTAAAATATATTTCCCAATAACTGATAAAAAAGTATTTAATCAAGAGAAAACAATAGTAGAAACAAATACAATGCATGGTCAGGGGAATATCCTATTACTTGATGACGAGAACTGGATAACCGAATCTTTTGGCGAATTGTTTTCTGATTACGGATACAATGTTTATGTTTTTAATTCATCAGAAGAAGCACTGATGGCAGTAAAAAACAATCCTGACGATTACGATGTTGTGGTGACCGATTTTCAAATGCCTAAAATGGATGGGATTGAATTTGCAAAAAATTTAAAACTGATTAATGATGATATAAAAATAATTTTATGCTCTGGGAATCTATCTTCTATTCCCAAAGAAAAAACAAAAAATCTCAATCTGTATGCAATGATTCAAAAACCATTTGATGACGAAATGCTTACAAAAGTTATCCAGGATGCAATGGGAAACAAATACAACGGGAATTAAAAAATTTAAGCAAGCTTGTATTTTTCACGGAGAAGCAAAGAAAGTTTTTGAACAATTAAAAAAGCATTTTCCACTGTTTTTTCCCTGTCAGGGTTCACAAGGCAGCAGGTTGCAGGAGACAGCATGCTTCTTTCAAGCATGTGATCAATATCAATACCCTTTTTTCCAAGGGTTTGCCACACATTTTCAAGCTTTGCCGCCAGCAAATCCATATTCTCCTTTGCAAAGATCTCAAATCCTGTAGGAACGATCCCCCAGACAATCACGCCATTATTATCAAGAAATCTTTTTATGGAAGGAACATAGGATGAGAAGATTTCAGCATTTGTGTGGATATCAAGGGATAATATATCCATATCAAGACCAAGTAAAAAATCCCAGTCAGGGTTGCCACAAAGATGTATGCCGCGAGGTCTGTCTATTGTAGAGAAAAAAAGGTCAAGATCCTGTTTTGCTTTTAAATCATTATAGCCTGCCATGGAGGAAAAAAGAAATTGAAGTCCTGGTTCGTCCACAAACATAAAGGCGTTTTTATTAAGGGCTTTTAATCTTGCAAGCTGGACATTGATTCTTTTTGCCATGAATTCAAACATAAAAGGTCTCACTGTATCATCAAAAAGAATCGGGCGTTCATCCTGATCCAGAACATTAAAGCCAAAACTTATGGGACCTTCAAGCTGCCCTCTGATAGCCGGTCTGTCAGAAAAATCCATTTCAAGAAATTTATGGTAAACAACTGAATATTCTTTGCTTATATCAAAGTACTCAGGCTCCTCAAAATGTTCAAGAGTATTTTCAAGCTCCAGAATAAATTTATCAATGGAAAATTTTAAGGTTTTTTTATCAAGGTCAAGAAGAATACCGGGGAAATGCTCACCTGCCTGGACATACATGTCTTCATAATAACTTAAATTTGGCAATTGGGGCCAGAACGGAACATCAACAGACAAAGCCTGGTCAAGGGCGCGATCAGCATCAATATGGGGCATGACACCCATGGCTGTGGTTAAAAGATTTCCCGGTATTGGCATTGTTCTCCTTTATTCTTCTAATTTTTCGAAATCATCCTTTCCAACAAAGCATTCAGGACATTGCCAGTCTTCGGGCAAATCATCAAAGCTTGTTCCGGGAGGGATATTAGCTTCCGGGTCTCCAAGTTCAGGGTCATAAACGTATCCACATGGGATGCATACATATTTATCCATTTTTTCTCCTTTTTACTTTTTTCATGAAAAACAAAATCATTCAAAACTAATATTTGATTATAAACCAGTTCTTAAAAATAATCTTGATTTTTTTTACATTTTTCATAGATCTTGATATAAAACAGAATAGTAAGTAACATTTACTTACCGGATAATTACCAAGGAGCTTTTTTATGAAAGAACAAATCAATAATCCTCCGGGACGTATTAAAATAATGAAATCCCTTTCAACACTCATGAAGAAAAAGGACTTTGATTCCATTACCACTTCGGAAATAGCATCAAACGCGGGAGTAACAGAAGGTCTTATTTATAAATACTTTAAAGATAAAAAAGATCTTTTATACAAGGTATTAGAAGAGCACTTTCAAATATTTCAGGCAGAAATCGATGAAATGATAAAAGGAAAAATAAGCTCCATTGAAAAACTTGAAATAATAATTAAAACAAGCCTGAAATCATGGACCAAGAGCAAAGTATTTGCAAAAATTCTTCTTCTGGAAGTACGGAGCTATCCTGATTATTATAAAAGTCGTGCCTATGAACTTATCAAAGTCTATGCAAAAACCGTAGCCGGCATTATTAAACAGGGTATTAAAACAGGAGAGATCAAACAACAAACTGATTATAGAATACTCACAAAAATAATACTCGGGGCAATCGAGCATTCCTGCCTTGGAGATATCATTTTTGACAGAGACATTAACATTGAGCATATTTCAACAAATATATGCGAGACAATATTTAAAGGAATTCAACCATGAATAATAATGCTGATATTCAAAATATAATTGATCACAGTCTTGAATCAGAGTCCGGAATAATTTTGGAAGACAGTGCAAAAGCCATACTTAAACATTTTAATATTAATGTGGTGGGTGAAAAAAAAGCTCTATCACCTGATGAGGCTTGCGAACAGGCTTTGAAACTTGGTTTTCCCGTTGTGATCAAAGGTTTGTGCTCTAATTTGGCTCATAAAAGTGAAAACGATCTTGTAAAAACCGAATTGCACGATATTGAAGCTGTCAAAAAAGCATGCTTTGAAATTTTAGAAAACAATCAGGAGAACTTTAAAAAATTTCTTATTCAGCCCATGGTACAGGGCAAACGGGAATTTGTTGCAGGGATGTTTAATGATCCTCAATTTGGTCCTGTAATTATGTTCGGACTTGGCGGGATATTTACAGAGGCTTTAAATGATATTGTTTTCAGAGTTGCGCCCATTGGAGAAGCAGATATTATCTCAATGATTGATGATCTTAGTTCAAAAAAGCTGTTAGATGATTTCCGTGGAGAAAAAAAAATTGACATAAATAATATTAAAAATATCCTTTTTGGATTGTCTGAACTTGCAGAAAAATACCCTGATATTAAAGAAGTGGATATAAATCCTCTTATTGCCACAAAAGATGGTTCCCTTATTGCGGTTGACGCATTGATAATAACAAAAAAACAAAATCAGGAACCTTGCCCCAAACAAACAAAAATTGATAAAAAAATTTTAAAGCAATGCTTTTATCCTGAATCTATTGCTTTTATCGGGGCGTCTTCCACCTTAGGTAAATGGGGGCATTTCCTGACCATAAACACTTTAAGCTGTGGATATAAAGGCAAAGTCTTTCTTGTTAACCCAAAAGGAGGACAAATGCTTAATAAAAAATTATATAAATCCGTATTAGACATAAACGAAAAAATAGACCTTGCTGTTGTTACAATACCTGCCCATGGAGTGCCTGATTTAATAGATGAACTTGAAAAAAAGAATATCAGGGGTATGCTCCTGATATCATCAGGGTTCAAAGAAATTGGTGAAAAAGGAGAGCTCCTTGAAAAAAAACTTGTTAAAAAAGCCCGTAAAGCCGGGATTGTAATACTTGGACCAAATACAATGGGAATAACCAACCCCCATATTAATCTTTTTTGCACAGGCTCAAAAGTTGAACCCCTGCCCGGCTCTACTTCACTTGTATGCCAATCAGGCAACCTTGGGACTCAGCTTCTTGCTTTTGCAGAACAGCAGGAAATTGGAATAAGAGCCTTTAGCGGCTCTGGCAATGAAGCAATGGTAACAATAGAAGATTATATGGAGGCTTTTGAGATTGATAAACTTACCAAAACTGTTGTTCTCTATATTGAAAGCATCAAGCAGGGAAGAAGATTTTTTAAAAGCGCAAAAAGGGTTTCAAAAAAGAAACCGGTTATTGTATTAAACGGGGGTCGTACTGACCAGGGGAATAAGGCTGCTTCAAGCCATACAGGGGCAATGGCATCTAACTCAAAGCTCTTTTCTGCAGCCCTGAAACAAGCAGGAGTCATTGAGGTGAACCAGCCCATGGATCTTCTTGATCTTTCAGCTGTATTCTCATCTCTTCCTCTTCCCAGAGGCAACAGGGTTGCAATCATGACCCTTGGTGGAGGCTGGGGAGTTGTGGCAACAGATCTTTGTGTGGAAAACAATCTTATTATCCCTGAGCTTTCACATTCCATAAAAACAAAACTTGATCAAATCCTTCCGCCCTTCTGGAGTCATGCAAACCCGGTTGATATTGTGGGAGAAAGAGACCCTGATATTCCTCTTGTTACTTCTGAAGAACTTATCAAATGGGACGGGTGTGATGCATTAATCCATCTTGGTATCCATGGGCAAAGTATTCTTGGACAAAAAATGCTCAAAGGGCTGTCAGAAATAGACACTGCCTACTCAAAAGATGAAATAATGGCAATACACGGAATGTTAGATAAAATGGAAAAACAATATATTGAACATATAATCGACCTGAGTGAAAAATATGAAAAACCAATAATCGGTGTAAGCCTTCTTGTTGACGCAAAAACAAAAACTCTGTACAGAAGTAAAGAAAAAAAGTACAAAGGGGTATTTTTCCCAACTCCTGAAAGGGCAGTAAAAGCACTTTCGGGAATGTGCAGGTATAAAAAATGGCTTGATTCTACAAAATAATGATTTGTCTTAAGAACAATCAAGGAGGTTTGATTTGGAAGAAAAATTAAATATTTCCCATTACTTTTTATTTACACTGATATTTGCAAGCCTTTTTCTATGTTATAAAATGATCAATATCTACCTTAATCCTGTTATCTTTGGCATTATTCTGGCAATTCTTGCAGCACCCTTGTTCCAGCGTGTTAAAACCAGGGTAAAAGGAAAATCAGGTCTTGCAGCAGGTATCTTATGTGTCTTACTCCTTTTTGTAATAATGATTCCATTATTAATATTAATAACTCTTATTATCAAACAGGGCATTATATCCTTTAACGCGATCAATCACTGGGTAATGGCAGGCAACCTTGAAAAAATTTTCCAGGATTATGAAAAATTTTTACCAGATATCAGTTTTATAAAAGACATTGATATTAATGCAACCATCACAAGTATTTCTACAAATGGCGGAAAATTTCTGATACAGAGAAGTGGTGCCATAGTAAGCAATATTTCAGCTGTTTTTATGAATTTCGGGCTTATGATATTTGTATTTTTCTTTGTAGTCCAAAATGAAAAAAAATTATTTGATTATATCTTTCACTTAATACCCTTATCAACAGAGCATGAGACAATACTCATTGAAAAAATTAAAGCTGTTTCAAAATCAGCCATGCTTGGAACACTTGTTACAGCGCTTGGGCAAGGTATAGCAGGAGGTATAGCTTTTGCCATATGTGGTCTGCCCGGATTTTTCTGGGGTGCTGTCATGAGTTTTACATCCCTTATTCCTGTTGTAGGGACAGCCCTTGTCTGGGTGCCTGCTGCAATTTATCTTTTTCTTGCAGGTCAGATCAAATCCGGAATTTTCATGATCATATGGTCAATTATTATAGTGGGCATGATAGATAATTTTGTCCGCCCCATGTTTATGAGCGGTTCTGCCAACATGAGTACAGTTGTAATATTCTTTTCCATTCTCGGAGGTCTCAACCTTTTTGGGCTTGCAGGCCTTCTTTATGGTCCCTTGATTTTTGGTATTACAATGGTTCTTCTTTACATCTATGAATTAGAGTTTAATTCCTTTTTAATAGCCCAGGATAATAAAACATCAAAAAAAAAGTCAAAAAAATGAAATTAAAATCATTGGTTTTTATTTGTATCCCATTATTTATTCTTATTTTTTGCTGGCATAATGTTTACTCACTTAACATTACCAGACAATATTCCATTTCCGGCAGAACAATGGGAACATACTATAATGTTGTGGTTCTATCCCATAAAAAAGTCATTGTATCCAATTTGAAAAAATCAATTGATGTGCAATTAAAAATGATCAACAATCAGATGTCTCTTTATCAAATTTCCAGTGAAATCTCAAGATTCAACAAGGCACCAATAAATACGCCTGTGCATATTTCAAAAGATTTTTTCAAGGTATTAAAAGAGGCCGAAAACCTTTATAGAATCACAAATGGTGCATGGGATGGTACAATACGACCTCTTTATAACCTATGGAAATTTGACACAACCAAAAACACGGCAAAACAAATCCCAAGCCCGAAAGCGATTAAAGCCTGCCTTAAAAAAACAGGATTTAACAATATTATTATTAAAGATAAAATCCTTATCAAAAAAATCAAAGATATGAGCCTTGACCTTGGATCAATTGCAAAGGGTTATGGTGTTGATGTTGTTGCAAATCTTTTAAAAGACTTTGGATTTAAAAACTTTTCAGTGGAAATCGGCGGTGAAGTCTATGTATCAGGGAAAAAACACCAGAAAAAATGGCAGATTGGCATAGCAAACCCTTCCGGGTTCAACGGTCCAAACCCATATAAAATCATCAATATATCAGGCAAAGCCATTGCCACAAGCGGTACTTATAGAAACTATTATAAATTTAACAATAAAATATTTTCCCATATCCTGAACCCGAAAACAGGCAGCCCCATTAACAATAATATTGTAAGCATATCAGTAGTGGCAGGCAATTGCATGGTTGCAGACGGTCTTGCCACAGGTTTAATGGTAATGGGTACAAAAAAAGCCCTTGCCCTTGTAAACAGCCTTGATGACACAGAATGCATGATTATAACACGAAAAACCGATCAAAGCCTGGAGCCATTTTTTTCAGATGATTTTAAAAAATATCTGATCAGATAAGCTCAATTGCTTTGCGTATTCTATCTATGGTTTTATTTTGACCAAGAGCTAAAATCATTTCAAAGATTCCGGGGCTGACATTGGTACCGGTTATTGCTACTCTCACAGGCTGGGCTATCTTACCAAATTTCAATTGAGTTTCATCCATTACTTTTTTAAATGCGTTTTCAAGATTTTCCTGGTTAAAATCATCAATCTGTTCAATATAATCAGCAAGTTTTTCTAATGTGCCAATTGTATCAGGCTTTAAATTTTTTTGTTTTATTTTTTCATCAAATTCAACATTATCATTAAAATAAAATGCAATGCTTTGTGCCATATCAACAAGGGTTTTACTCCTTGGCTGAAGTGTTTTTATAGCTCCCTGGATGAATTGATCATTTTGAGCATTAATACCATTTTCATTTAATATAGGGATGAGTTTTTCAGCAAGGCTGTCCGGGCTTGAGCTCTGTATATGTTTTGAATTAAGATTTATAAGTTTATTAATGTCAAACATTGAAGGTGATCTGCCAAGGCTTTTAAGGGAAAACTTTTCTATCAGGTCATTTCTTGTAAAAAATTCCTGATCTCCATGGGACCATCCAAGCCTCACAAGATAATTAAGCATAGCATCTGCCAGGTATCCCATTTTTTTATATTCACCAACAGACATGGCGCCGTGGCGTTTGCTCAATCGGGATTTATCAGAACCCAAAACCATGGGAACATGCCCGAAAACCGGCAGTTCTGCCCCAAGAGCATTATAAATAAGTATTTGTTTGGGTGTATTTATAAGATGATCATCCCCTCGGATGATATTATTGATACCCATTGTAATATCATCAACAACAACAGCAAGGTTATACATGGCAGAGCCATCACTCCTCTGGATAATGAAATCATCAATTTCACTGTTTTGAAAAGAAGTGCTTCCTTTTACCACATCATCAACAATTGTAGCGCCTGTGAATGGTGTTTTTAATCTTACAACTGAATTCTCACTTTTGGGCAGCCCAAGGTCTCGACATTTCCCATTATACATTGGTTTTTTACCCAGGGCTTTTGCTTTTTCTCTCATGGCATCAACTTCTTCAGGAGAGCAATTGCAATAATAGGCATGCCCCTTGTCAATAAGCTTTTCTATATATTCTTTGTGGATATCAGCACGTTCACTTTGGAAATATGGACCTTCATCCCAATCAATCCCGAGCCATTCAAGGGATTCAAGGATTGCAGCAACAGATTCCTTTGTGGATCTTGCCTTGTCAGTATCTTCAATCCTTAATACGAATTTACCTTTATTGGCTCGTGCATAAAGCCAGTTAAAAAGAGCTGTGCGGGCGCCGCCTATATGAAGATATCCACTGGGACTTGGTGGAAACCTTGTAATTATTTGATCCATTTTTTCTCCAGACATTTTTAAATCTATTTATAATAAAAACAAACCTTCAATTACCATAGATTTGAATTTTGGGCAATAAAAAGGAAGAAGTGAGGCTTGGATATGTCTTATTATAGTCAATACAGGTAAGACTTTTGGAGCGAATATCTGCTTTATTTATATTTTTTAATCGATCAACTCAATTTCCAGGCTTTCTAACAAGTTGACAGCTTCATATCTGCTGAATCTGGCTCTATAAATTTTATTATAATTTATGTCGATGCGATAATTTAAAGCTTCTGCAAAATTTGCTTCAATGAGATTTGTCTCCTTAAAAAGGCTATTTGCAAAATCAGTAAACATGAAATTTGCCTTACAAAAAGAACCTTCCCTGAAATCAACATCGTGTGCAGTACATTCCTTCATCACTATTTCATTTAGACTGAGACCAAAAAATGTAGAGTGATTCATTATGCATTTAAAAAATTTAACAGGGGAAAACAATGCAATATTTGGCCAATCAGCCTGGGTCCAGTCAATTCCAATAACCTTGCAATTTTCAAAATAAACATCATGGAATCTGCTATGACCTAATTTTACAACACTCAAATTACATTTTGAAAAGCTGCAATCAATAAACTCGCAATCAACAAATGATACATCGCTGAAATCACAATTGTTAAAGGAACATTCTTCAAAAACCAGCGAATTAATTTTTTGCCCGACTAATTTAAGATCGGTAAAAGTTTCAGAAAAATATTCTTTATGTCCTTTTTTAAAATAAGTCATCAAACCGACACTATCACCATTTGACCTGTTTTTGCCAGATATATTTAACATAAATCATTCATTGTTTTCCCAAAAAGGATTATTGAAACTGATTGCCAGGTTGACACGATTGTGTTTGTATATTACGATAATTTTTTATAATTATTAAATAAGATTGTCAAAAATCAATGATATTGCAAACTAAAGTAAACAGGGGATGAAATAATGGGAACAAATAATATAATTTTTCTTGAAATACTTGAATGGTTTGACCAAACCGGCAATGAAATGGTGCAAAGAATTCCCGAGAGCGGATCTGGTGAAATTAAGCTCGGAGCTCAAATGATAGTACGGGAAAACCAGGCAGGCATTTTCTTTTATAATGGCAAAGCCGTACATGTATTTGGACCTGGCAGGCATACCTTAAAAACAAGAAACATCCCTATCTTAAATAAAATCATGGCAATCCCCTGGGGACTTTCAAGCCCCTTAAGAGCAGAAGCATATTTTATAAATATGAAAATTTTTGCCAACCTTAAATGGGGGACAAGGGATCCTGTTGCTTTTAAAGACAGTGAGCTTGGTTTAATAAGGCTCAGGGCTTTTGGTATCTTTAATGTGCGGGTTATTCAACCTCTGCTTTTTGTCAACTCTTTAATAGGAACAATGCAGGCATTTACCACCGCAAATATTGAAGATTATCTTGGTCAGGTCATTGTTTCCAGACTAAATGATTTCATGGGAGAAAATCTTGATACCATATTAAACCTGCCCGGAAAATATGATGAATGGGCAGACGGTCTTCAAAAAAAACTTACAAAAGATTTTTCCAGGTTTGGGCTTGACCTGACAAGTTTATATATTAATTCCATTACTCCACCCCAGGAAGTGCAAAAAATGATGGATGACAAAAGCAAATTAGGTTTATTTGATGATCTAAACAAACTCATGCAGTTAAAAGCTGCATCTGCCATGGAAAAAGCTGCTGAAAACCCGGGAACAGCAGGACAAGGCATGGGTATGGGCATGGGATTTATGATGCCTTCAATGATTTCAAATATGTTTAATGCCAAAACTGCGGAAAAAAGCAATTCCAGTTTACCTAAGCAGGAATGTCCTGATTGCAAGAAGACAATCCCGGGAGATGCCGGGTTCTGCCCCTATTGCGGTCACCAGATCATGGTGCTTACACAATGCCAATCCTGTGGCAAAAACCTCTCGCTCAATGCAAAATTTTGTTCCAGATGCGGCGTAAAAGTTGAGCAGAAACAAACAAAGCAAAAAAACCAATTTTGCTCAAAGTGTGGAGCAGAAAATTTATTAGATTCAAATTTCTGTAATGGCTGTGGTGAAAAGCTCTAATTTTCAAATTGACATACAATGCCCCCAATGTGGGGCACCCATTGTAATTCAAGAGACAGTACACATTATTGAATGTCCCTTTTGCAGGGTACGCAGTATTTTATCTGTTGAACCTTTCCCCTGCTATTATTTTGAGCCTCACCAGGAAAAACTTTCAAACATGTCCCTTGTATACATACCTTATTGGCGATTCAAGGGGCTTGAATTCGCCTTAGCTAAACATCATGTATCGTATCGGGTTATTGACAATAGCTGGAAAGCAGTAAAAAACCTCAATATTCCGGCATCCCTTGGCTTACGATCCCAAACCCAGAAATTAAAATTTATTCAGCCCGGGACCAAAGGGATATTTCTACCCCATGAAATCAGCAGAAAAGAAATAGTTCGCCATATGGATAACGATTATGACATTGCGAATATTATATCTGGAACCTCGTCAAAACAAACAAAAAAGAAACAGGTATATGTCCATATCGGCGAGATAATAAGCCTTATTTATTTACCGTTTTACAAAACAAAATCTGAAATATTTGATGGTTTTACAGGCAATAAAATTAATATCTCCCCTGGTCTTGAAAAACAAATTTTTTCTAAAGGACAATTGCCTGAATATAATTATAGTTTCCAATCAGGACTCTGCCCTAATTGCGGATGGGATCTTACAGGAGCAAGTGACAGCCTGGTGCTTGTATGCAAAGGATGCCTGAGAGCATACCGCATAAGCCGTACAGGATTAAAACCATTTAAAGTGCAATGTGGTTCTATTGACGCTGATACGGATATTCTTATACCATTCTGGAAATTAGCCGTAAAATTCACCAAATTACAATTAAAAAAATATGCTGATATAATAAAGCTTGCTAATCTTCCCAAAGCAATTCTTAACGAACATAAGACAAAGGATTTTTATTTTTTCATACCCGGATTCAAAATAAATCCCAAATTGTTCTTACGTTTAGGAAAACAGGTAAGTCTTTTACAGCCTGATTCCATCCCATTTAAAACCCAATTGCCCAGATTGGACTTTTATCCCGGTGATTTACCGTTGCAGGAAGGGCTTGAAGCTGTTTTACCAATTTTAATGGAGCTTTGTAAAAGACAAAAAGGGTTCTGGGAAATTTTAGTCAAAGAAAAAATTAAACTTGATAAGTATAGTCTTATATATCTCCCTTTTACAAAAACAGGGTCAGAATATGTACAACCAGAATTAAAATTCAGCATCCCGGTAAATTCGCTTAAATTCGGAAGGACTCTGTAATTATCATAGATACCTATCTCTTTAAAAATTTCAGCCCGCCGACTCCAAGCATAGTGATGGCAATGATTTTAAAGACGACATTGATCTGATAACTGACATCAAACCCGTAAATAGGAATCAATAAAAACGCTATATCAGCAACAAGCATGAAACCTATGGTCGATATAATCATATTGATTACTTTTTCTATGAGTCCGCCATGGTATTTACGCCTGGCATTGACAAATATGATAATTATCAAAATATAAACTGAGATTGTAATAATAACAAAAAGAGTCAAGATTAAAGTATTAATATCAGCTGATCCAAGCATGTTCTCTCCTATTTAATTAAGTTTTTTAAATTTTTCATCATATACGATTTCAGTTCCGTATCCATGGCAAATCTTTCCATATCTGAAATAATAACCTGCATTTTTTTAATTGTTTTAGTCCTTAATCCTGCCCCAAGTTCACGATTAAGTTTATCTAAACTATCTTTATATACCTGGAGAAAAGCATCAATAAAACTAAAACGTTTTTCAGGAAACGGGAAAGACAGAGATATGTTTTTTAAAACAATATCGATTTTTAAATTAGCAGGGTTTTCAAGGGAAATTTTATTAAATGTTTTTTTGTATGATTTCTTAAGATTTGACTGGGTTTCTGACATCAATGTACGCCCGTGGGCACCAAGTTCATCCATTAGTTCTTTTATAACAATATGGTATATATCAAACAATACACCGAGGATCATTTTAACTTCATTATAAACTTTATCTTCATATTCGTGCTGCACCTCGGTTTTTCGAATAAGCCCAAAAGATGCAAGTTTATAAAGGATATTTATAACTGATCTTTCATTGTTCCTGGAAAATTGGATCAATTGGTCAATATTCCTTGTCCCATTAACAAGGTAAAAGATAAATTGATAGTTTGCATCAAGTTTTTTTAATGATTTCTCTTTTTCTTTTTCAGTACTGATTACCGGTTCAAAAATCACTTTATTACTAGGTATTTCTTTTCTGAAATCATCAAAATTAAAACCACGATGAATAGCAATCCATGCAAGCCGTACAGGAGAGTATTCAATACGGGATTTTTCTTTTACTTCCATCTCCTTGAAAAAAAATTTCCCTTTTTCCCAGAACATGGAATCACTGAAACGTTCTTCAGTCTGTAATGCAAGCAGTTCTGTCAATGTCTTTTCTTTAATATGCTTTTGCTCTACAAGCCATTGTCCAAGTCTTTGATGTTTTATTTTTAATTCTTCCAATTGAATTTGTAATTGCTGGGGCGTGAGTATTTTCCTGCGAATAATATATTCACCGATTCTATCGGTTTTCTCTGCGGCAGCTATCCTGATAATATTTCCTTCTTTAAAAACATATTTTCTCTCTTTATCCTTAGATTTTAATATACTGACGCCGGATAATTTTTGTATGGAAATCGCATAGAGCATGAACAGAAATGGTATCTCTGCAAAATTTCCCTTAAAAGCGACTTTCCCATTTTGCCTTTGAAGGAAAACAGGCTCATCATAGCGCAGGACGCCGGCTGCTGCGAGTTCTTCAATAGATCTTCGGTAATTAAACTTTTGATAAAACTCAGTTCCTTTCTCAAGATGAGTGAAAAACTCATTTTCCGGAAAGTCAGCACGCGTGACTTTTTGAAAATCGCTAATTTTCATGAAACATGCCCTTAAGTTATTTTTTTAATTATAATCCAAACAGGCTTTTTGAATTGTGTGACAATTAAAAAACCTGTTTGGTAGTTTATTTAATAAATAAAGCTTATTGGACAAAAATTGTCAAGAGATAAGTGTAATAAGAGCAATAAATCTAAAAGTTTTCAAAAACTTCGTCAGGGATATCAGCATTGGAATAAAATTTCTGAACATCATCACAATCATCAAGAGCATCCATGAATTTACACATTTTAATGGCGTCTTCACCTTCAAGTTTGACTAAATCCTGAGGGATCATGGTAACTTCAGCAAATTCATATTTAATAGATGCTTTATCCACTGCTTCTTTAACTATTTCAAAATCACCAGGGTCAGTAATAACATCAAAGGATTTACCTTCATCTTTTATATCTTCTGCTCCTGCTTCAAGAGCTATTTCCATCAATGTTTCTTCATCAGCATCAGCTTTATTTATAGTAATAAGACCTTTTTTGTCAAACATCCAGGCAACACAGCCATCTGTTCCTACATTGCCACCGGCTTTACCAAAGATATAACGTACATCAGCAATCGCTCGATTCCTGTTTTCCGTAAGGCATTCAACAAGCACTGCAACGCCTGAAGGTCCATATCCCTCGTAGGTTATTTCTTCATAATTTTCGCCTTCAAGTTCACCTGTCCCTTTTTTAATTGCTCTTTCAATATTAGATTTTGGCATATTCTGAGCTTTAGCTTCTGCAATAACTGTCCGAAGTCTGGGATTATCCTCAATAATTCCGCCACCAGCCCTTGCAGCAACACAGATTTCTTTAATTATTTTTGTAAATATTTTGCCCCGTTTTGCATCGGCAGCACCCTTCTTATGCTTTATTGATGACCATTTACTGTGTCCTGACATACTATTTAATCTCCCGTTTTTAAATTCTATTTTCTATTTTTCCCTATGATATATATCTCTTTGCTCGCTTTTCTGCAACTGGTCGGTTTAAATATTTTTGTAATTTTAAATTTTACTTTTACTTTTTTTTCAAATGCTTTAAATTCGCTGCCTTGAAAAATTTTACATACAAAATTCCCATGGGGACCCAGTGATTTTGCTGCAAAACTCAGAGCTTTTTCACACAATTCAAAAGATCGGGCGCTGTCAACATCTTTTCTTCCGGTTGTTGCAGGTGCCATATCACTTAAGACAACATTAAATTGCTGATCAGCAATATCTTTGGATTGCAAAGAAGAAAAATCAAGCATATCTCCAACAAATGCTGATGTATTGCCAGGCAGTTTAATATCAATTTTTTTCAGATCAATTCCAAAGACCTTGCCTTTGTTTCCTGTACATTGGGATGCGTATAAGAGCCACGACCCTGGCGAACATCCTAAGTCCATCACAAAATCGCCTTTTTTAATCACATTAAATTTAGCCTGGATTTCTTTTAGTTTATACACTGATCTTGCAGGATAATTTTCCTTTTTTGCTTTTAAGGTAAGAGAGTCTGCCCATTTGTTTTTAATATTTTTTTTCTTCATCTGAATAATATTTCCATTACTTCTTTTAAGAAACTTATGCCTATGATTTCTATGTTTTTGATTTTTCTAATTTGTTTGATATTATTTTTTGGTATAATGCATTTATTAAACCCCATTTTTGAGACTTCTTTTATCCTGGATTCAATATGGGCAACTGCCCTTATTTCACCGGTAAGTCCCACTTCTCCTATTACCGCGACATTATCCTTTACAGGTCTATTAAAAAAGCTTGAGGCAAGGGCCGATGCAATGCCCAGATCAGCAGCAGTCTCTGTAACTTTTACACCGCCTGCAACATTCATGAATATATCAAGGGGAGAAATATTTATTTCCAGGCGTTTTTCCATAACAGAGATAATCAATGCGACTCTGTTGGGATCAAGACCAAGTATGGTACGTCTGGGGCTTCCAAACCCGGACGAGCTTGCAAGTCCCTGGATCTCAATGAGGATTGGTCTTGTGCCTTCCATGCTGGCAGCAACAACAGATCCGGGTGCGTTAGCCAGTCGTTCCGAAAGAAAAACCGCTGAAGGGTTTGGCACCTGCTCAAGCCCTGCTGTTTTCATTTCAAACACACCGATTTCATTGGTGGATCCAAAACGATTTTTCACAGATCTTAATATTCTGAAAACATGGGATTTATCTCCTTCAAAATACAATACCGTATCAACCATATGCTCCATGATGCGCGGACCTGCTATGGCACCGACCTTAGTCACATGCCCCACAAGAAATATCGGGATACCCTTTTCCTTGGAAAGTTTCATAAACTCCATGGAAGCTTCCCTTATCTGGGTCACACTGCCCGGGGTTGAAGATGCCTCAGGGTTAAATACAGTTTGAATGGAATCTATTACAACGGCTTTATATTTTTCCTGCTGGGCAAGTGCAAGTATTGTTTCCAGGTCTGTCTGGGCCGCAACAAATATATTTGTTCCCCTGGAAAAAAGCCTTTTACCGCGCATTTTTATCTGACTTACAGATTCTTCACCTGAAATATAAAGGGTTTTTTTACCCTGATCAGATAAGCTTGCAAGCACCTGAAGCATTAATGTTGATTTACCAATGCCCGGGTCACCGCCAATCAATATCAGAGACCCTGCAACAATGCCTCCGCCAAGAACACGGTCAAATTCATCCATACCTGTCATATTCCGCTCAGCTTCTTCAAGCTCAATGGAATCCATTGCCACGGGTTTAATTTGTAACCTTCCAAGCTTTGAAATGGTTTTAGGGCTTGATAATAATTTTTCTTCTGTCAAAGTATCCCATGCTCCGCACTCAGGGCATTGTCCCATCCATTTAGGTGTCTGGCACCCGCAAGCCTGACATTGAAACACAAATTTATCTTTTTTTTTCAAATCATATCCTGATATTTTTATCCATATAAACAGG
>CAZTEM010000007.1:0-44445 GCA_964612755.1 uncultured Desulfobacterales bacterium
CTTCTGATGCATCAATACTTGAATCCATCATAGGAAGCTAAATATATATAAATCACCAAGTTACGGCAATTGCTGACTAAGTTATCAAAGATTAAACCCTGTAAAAAGACCTGTTTGCATTTTTTATATCAAAGGGTTTATTGAAAAATTTCATATAAAATCTGTTTGCTTCATCTTCCATTTTAAAGCTGAATAATTCAGGATGAAGAATATTTGCAATGTGCATAAGACCAAGTATCCATCTTGGGCTTCCAAAATCCCAAAGGGGGAAATGGTCATAAATACGGTTATTTTTAACTGCATTTACCATAAGATCATATTTTATGCAATATTCATAAAAATCGCTTGCCGGACATGATAAAAATCCTGAGATAAAGATAATATCAGGGTTTAATTTTATTAATTCTTCCCTTGAAATTGTAATTCCGGGTTTTCCCTTTTTAGTCAATTGTTTATTCAGACAAATGCCTCCTGCAGCCTCCACAAGATTGGTCTCAAATCTTTCAGCATTAAGGGCAAACAAAGGATAACCCATTGCATAATAGACACTTGGACGTTCAGTGTTTTCAGCTAAGGCTTTAATTAAATCCAGGCGTGCATTAATATAATTTTTAAGCAGGTTTCCCTTTTTTATACAATCGGTTTTTCCTGCAAGGTTATCTATAATTTTTCCATAGGCTTCCGGCAATTGGACAACATCGTGGAATTCCTTTAAATAATTGGTTTTAATAAGATCAAACCATAGTTCTGATACTTTTTCAGGATCATTGGCACCAATGCAGACCATTATTGAATGAAGCATTTCAAAAGCCCTGGTGGTGCGGTATCCTCCGAAAAATCCATGCTCGTCATAGCGGTTTAATGATAAATTCCCTTTAATATTTATCTTTGTTCCGCATTTGCAAATACCATCGGGCATAAAATCAATGATTCTTGCGCCCATGGGTCCAAAAAACTCCCTTGTTATGACGATACTGCCGCAATCAGGACATATGGTATTAAGAAGTTCAGTGCCTGGAGAATTAAACAAATAAACATGGGTCAATTGATTTTTCAAATCCATGCAAAGGGCTTCTGATTCTTTTATTGTTGGTTCATTTGCAATATCAGCTTCTCCAAAAGGTACAAAACGCATAACCTGAAAAGGTATATCCTTTGACAATGAAGCTATAAAATCAGCAATATTATTAATTTCATGTTCAAAACCTTTCATATGAATGGCTGCAACCTCAACATGGATTCCTGCTTTAAAAAGCAGTTCAAGATTTCTAAATACCGGTTTCGAAGACGGCACTCCACATGATATATAGGGTTTATCTGAAAAACCCTTGATTCCTATATTAACAAAATCAATATGGGGGATAAGCATGTTAAGTGCTTTTACAGTTAAATAACCATTGGTTGAAAACCCTGTTAAAAGATCATTTTCCCTTGCAAGTTTCACAAGGTTCCTAAAGGTAAAAAAAGAAACCGAAGGGTCGTTAATGCAGAAAACAATACCTCTGCACCCCTGGTTAAGAGCTTTTTCAATGACTTTTTCAGGTGGGACATTTTTTAATGCTGCAGATATGGTTTCCGTGCCTTTGGCAAGGATTTCTGATATACAGCCATTACAGGAAAAATTGCATCCAATGGATGAAACCTGAAGAAACTTATGATTGGGATAAAAATGCAGCGTGGGCACAGTTTCAATGGAAACAGGAAATAAAGTTGAATAATTATTGGCAAATCGTTCCTCAATCTTCCCATGATTATTAATATACATTTTGCAGGCACCAGGGGCACCTTTTTCTATATTACAGGCTATTTCACAAATTTCACATTTCATAAGTATTATTCCTTGGTTATATGGATCCAGAACCCTTCATCTCCATGGGTGATATCGTATTTTTGAATATTTGACTTATCCAGAGCATTTTTAATACGCTGTATATTTTCCGGGGTTAATTTACCCTTGCC
Organism: uncultured Desulfobacterales bacterium; assembly: GCA_964612755.1. Lineage (GTDB taxonomy): Bacteria > Desulfobacterota > Desulfobacteria > Desulfobacterales > Desulfobacteraceae > JAIOSM01. Next base: position 1,960 of record CAZTEM010000007.1, read on the forward strand.
TTTTTTGGAAAAACTTTTATTTTCCTTTGCCATTTCTTTAAATATGGCTTTTTTTAATTCATCATTTCCAAATCCGCCGCCAATATAGGTTTTGCCCCCGGGTTTTAATACCCTTAATATTTCATTAAAGGCTTTGATCAGGTCTTCCCAGAAAAATATTGAGCCCCGGCTTATTATCAAATCGGCAAAATTATCTTTAAAAGGTATTTTTTCAGCACTTCCCATCATTGGAATGACTCTTATGTCAAAACCCTGGTCATTAATATTGTTTTGTGCAATTTTAAAGCTATGCTTTGAAGCATCCAGCGCATAAATCTTTAAATCGCTTATGCGGGCAAGGGAAATGGAAAGCGCAGCAGGCCCGCTTCCAAGATCAATACAATTGCCTTTTGTAATATTAAATTTTTTCTTTATCTGACCTGCAATCAAAGGGTAAATAGGTGCAAACACGGTTTTGGAAATTTTATCCATGCTTTTTGCTGCTTTTAAATCCTTTTCATCATCTTTATACGGGTTATCATAGTTCATTATTTTTTCCTTAACTCTATATTTTATGCAAATTCTTCTGCTTTATTACAAATACATTTTTCTTTTAAACAAGGCATGCAAAAATTAATAATTTCTCCATTAATTTTGTCCTTTGCCGATAAAATTCTCACACCAATATCATAGGTTTTTTCAAGATTTGTTTCAGTCATAATTTCTTGAGTCGTTCCTATTCCCAGGATTGTGCCCTTACTCATCAATGCAACCCTGTCAGCACAGATCAATGCATGATTGGGAAAATGGGAAGTCATGATAATTGTTATTCCCTGGTTCGTGAGCTTTTTAATCATTTCAAGCACCAATGCCTGATTTTTAAAATCAAGAAAAGAGCTAGGCTCATCCAGCAATATGATCTCAGGCTCCTGGGTCAATGTTCTGGCAATCAAAACCAGCTGCCTTTGTCCGCCACTGATTTCAGTATATCTTTTATTCTTTAACTCTCTTATGCCCATGGTCCCAAGACTCTTTAATGCGATTTTCCTGTCCCTTGCCGAGGGAGAGCCAAACATGCCAAGATGGGGACCTCTTCCCATGAGCACAACATCTAAAACAGAATATGGGAAAGCAGTTGTATGTTCCTGAAAAACCACACCAATGGTTTTTGCAATACTTGATATCTGCATTTTTTCTATTGGTTTACCATTTATCAGCACTTTTCCCTTTTGCAGGCGCTGATCCCCATGTATGCAATTTAGCAAAGTTGTTTTACCGCAGCCATTAGCCCCTAAAAGGCATAATAATTCACCTTTTACAACACTTACATTTATTTTCTGCCAGATCAAGTGTTCTCCATAGGCAAAGGATGCATCAATTATTTCAATCACTTTTTTTTTCAAAAGCATCCTCCTTTGGAACGCCTCAGCAAATAAGCAAAAAACGGTGCTCCGATAATTGCTGTTAAAATACCTAAAGGGATTTCCGAAGCAGTCAAAGCCCTTGCAAAATCATCAATAATGAGTAAATAACATGCCCCGACAACAATTGTTACAGGTAAAAGAACCTTATGATCCGGTCCCACCCACATCCTGCATATATGGGGTATAACAAGACCGACCCAGCCTATAATACCGCAGACAGAAACACTGGCAGCTGAAATCATGGTTGTACATATAATTATTATTATTTTTAATAATTCCACCCTTGTGCCCATGGCACGGGCTTCCCTGTCTCCCATGGACATTAAATTAATCTGCCATCTTATAAATAATAGTCCCATAATTCCGACAACAATAGGCAATGCAGTAATACCAACATCATTAAGTCTGACTCCACCAAGGCTTCCCATGATCCAGAAAACAATGGTTGGCAGCTTTTCTTCAGGATCAGCTACAAATTTTATTAAGGATATAAGAGCCATGAAAAAAGAAGATACCACCACGCCTGAAAGAACCAGCATAAGTAAAGGAGTTGTTTTATATACCCTGCTTATACAATATGTTACCACCACTGCAAGGCTTCCAAACAAAAATGAAGAAGCCTGGATAATTATTGTGCTGCTGTTAATTAAAATTGCAAGGGCAGCTCCAAATCCTGCACCAGAAGAAACACCTAAAAGATAGGGACTTACCAGGGGGTTATTAAACATACCCTGGAATGAGGCTCCGCTTATGGAAAGCCCTGCTCCCACCATCATTGCCATCATTGCCCTGGGCAGGCGAATGCGGATCACTACTATTTCAACGGCATTTGTCCATGTTTTTTCCACGGGCAAAAAGAAAAAAAACTTTGAATACAATACCTTTAGCAAAGTTAAAGGATCAATAAACAAACGCCCGACAAATAAAGATATAAAAAATATCAATAAAGGCATTATTATTAAAATAATTATTTTCTGCCGGGTCATATTTATCCTTTAACTTTTTTTCTTATTTTCATAATGAAAATCCCAGCCTTTTAAAGCATGTTCTGCATCTTTGGTGGACAGATTATATCTGTAAAACTCCTTAAAATATCTTTTCATTTCCTTTACCATATTAATATCAGTAAATTTCTCAGGAACTATGTGTTTTGCAAGCCACAAAAAATAAAGAGGACGGCTGCTGCCCTTATCAAGGAAAAACACACCGGATGGAATCCTATAAATCCTTTTTTGTTTCACAGCATTTAAAACAGACCAGTCTGAATTTTTATAAATATCTTTAATAACCTTACCGGGATTTCTACCGTGGTTATCAATAATTATAATATCAGGATTCCATTTGATTATCTGCTCAAGGTTCACTTCAGGAAATTTTGCACCCCTGATATCTTTTGTTACACATATGCCTCCGCAAAGCCTGATTGCAAAGGTCTGGGTATTACCTGCCCAGGTAGCAAGGGGATTTGTTCCCCAGCTGTTACCAAGGTATACTTTAGGACGGCTGTTTTCTGGAATGCCTTTTGTTCTGGTTCTGATGCGTTTTATTATTTCATCGTAATATTTACACCATTTTTCAGCCTGAGGAACTGCTTTGCCGCCTATAACCTCTGCAAGGGACAAGATTGCCTCTTTTTCCTTTTTAACACCCTGATCAAAAGTTCTTGCTTTTTTATTTGCCTGATAAACATAAACAGGGATTAAAGCTTCTTCAAATTTTTTAATTGCATTGGGAACATTATAATAAATAACAATATCAGGGTTGATTTTGATAAATTCTTCAATATTAATCCTTGCCTTGGGATTAATATTTGCAATTTTGCTCGGATAATTGATCAGATCAGGATTGGTAAGATTTGCAAGGGGATATGAAAACCTGTGATCTTTTCTGACCTGACATATCTGATCTTTTCCGCCCAGCATAAATACCATTTCATAACTTGGACCGGGCATACAGGCTATTTTATTGACCTTGTAAGGAATCTTAACTTTTCTGCCGCAATTGTCAATAATCACCTTTGTTTTCCCGCCTTTTGCCATGGCAGGCAAAGATGCAGAAAAAAAACAAAAACATAGAACCATTAAAACCATTGGAATAATACAATAAATTATTCTTTTCATTTGTTATCCTTTTTATTAATGTTTGGTATATGGGTTAAATCCCTGCCCTGGTAAACCATGCTGTGCCGTATGAATCGGTGTGAATTTTTAAAAGATAAAAAACTATATAAGCCAAGGGTTAAAATCATCAGGGCATAAATTGTAAAAAAGAAAAAAGTCAGGCTGTTGCGGCTAATGGTTAATTTTGCCCCAAGCTTATTGTCTTTTAATATAAACTCAATCAAAGTCACCCTTAAATCATTATATTTTAGGGGAGATAACATCATAAGCTTTTTTGTTTTCACAAAATTAGAATCTTTAAAAAGAGAAATTTCTACAAAATTATGATTTTTATTTATATTTTTTTTTGTCATCAAAATCCGCTGGTCTTTTTTACCGGCTTTTAAAATATTAATATCATCCTGAAATACTATTTTTGAAACCTGAATTTTATATATATTGTTAAAAACAATACTCCTGCCGGGATAAATAATAACATTGGATTTTTTTGATCCGATAACAAGGCTTAATCCGTGGCAGAATAAAACAATGATAAACATGCAGTGGAGAATCAAAAAAAGCCATTTTTTTAAGGTTTTTGATTTAACAGCCATCCGTACCTGTTTTGCAAAAGTGCAGAAAACAGCATTAATAAAAAGCATGGCAGCACTGATACATAAAAGAATAAACCAGACCAGTAAAATCGGCGAATCAACCGGGGCTGAGTGCAGCCACTCAAAAATATGAATCTCATTCATCATATTAAACCCGGGTTTGTAAAATCTATGCAATCCAACCCCTGCTCCCATCAAAAAGATCATGAGAATAAGATTATAAAATGCAAATTTAACAGAGCTTAATTTTTGAATCATAAATCACCCCTTATTAATGGAAAAAAATCATCCACAGGATAAAGCATCCAGGTAAAGATCCCAATATTGTTGTCAGAAACCTGTTTTCTCCCAATTTCCCGGGCAGATGGCACAGGAGCATGACCAGCAGAAACACCATGGAAGATTTAAAAAATCCATTGCTCCATCTCCAGGACTCTCCAAACCAGTTTAAACACCATAAAGATCCTGCAAATTCACTTGTAAGATAAATACATGTTCCAGCAAGAAGCAGAAATCCGGCTGGTTTTAATAATAAATCATTTTGAATTCTGCCCCGGGTTCTGCCTTGAAAAAAATATGCCCAATAAAAAATCATGGCACAGGTGAAAATCCCTGCTGATAAAAGTCTGAAATTAAAAAAAACAATAACCCAGAAATTATCATACATAAAATAATCATCATTAAGACTTATGGATTGCCCAGACTGAAGTGTTAAAATAAGTAAAATAATTATTAAACTGACCATGGAAAACTTTGTTTTAACAAGGATTTGATAATATTGGTAATGGTATGTCATGGACAATAAACCAATTATAAAAACAATATAAAAACTTGCTTCAAAGGGTCCGAATAAAGGCGGTCTTTTTGCAATAATAAAAATATATATAATTCCTGCACTACTTGCCAGAATCCCGGATATGTTAAAACAATCAGCAATTTTTCTCTTGTTTAAAATCATAAAAAAAAGCCCTGATAAAAATAAAAAAAACATGAGTATAAAAAGCCAAAGGGGCAGCCTGTGCATTATTTTATAAATCTCCTGTTATATAGTCCGGAAGGAAAAATTTTTTTGTTTTAGTGATTAAAATTGCATTTGTGTCTGTATCATATAATTTTGAAATATTTTCCCGGGTCATTATTGATTCGGCTCTTCCCATGGTCATTATCTCACCGTTTTTTATCATAATGACATCATCGGCAAAGATTGCTGCCATATTGGGGTCGTGCATGGAAGCGATAATGGTCAGACCCTTGGATCTGCAAAGTTTTTTAATACAGGACAATAAATGATATTGATTATTAAAATCAAGGTGATTGGTTGGTTCATCCAAAAGCATGATTTTTGTTGCCTGAGCAAGTGCCCTTGCAAGAAGAACAATCTGGCGTTCTCCACCGGATATCCTGTTAAAATTTTTCTTACCAAGGTTTTCGGCATTTAAATCTTTTAAAGCGTTATTTGCAATAATATAATCGGTTCTGTCAGGGCTTGCACCGATTTTTAAAAAAGGGGCTCTGCCCATGACAATGACATCAATGACCTTATAGGGGAAAATATCCAGGTGTTCCTGGGGCACAAGGGAAACCTGTTTTGCAATATCATTTCTTGAAAATAATGAGATATCTTTACCATCAATTAAAATTCTGCCTGAACAAGGAGTTGATATCTTATTTAAACAATGGATCAAACTTGTTTTACCGGAACCGTTTCTTCCCAATAATGCACAAAAAGATCCTGATTCAGCCTTAAAGGAAATATTATTAAGTATATTATTCTTATTATATTTAAAATAAAGGGATTTACACTCAAGCATTAAATCCATCCTGTCCCCCTGTTTTTAAACATGAGATATCCGAATATGGGCGCTCCTGTGAGTGCTGTGATAATTCCCACAGGGATCTCCGCAGAAGAGACTGTTCTTGCAAGGGAATCTGCCAATAAAAGGAATAATCCTCCCATGAGAGCAGTCACAGGAATCATTCTTTCATGTTTCGGACCCACAAGGGTTCTTGCCATATGGGGTATTATAAGTCCGATCCATGATATCTGACCGCAGGTTGAAACCGATGCTGCCACCATAAATGAGCTTGCTGTTATAAGAATAACTCTGAAAAAAGAAGGATTTATACCCAAAGATTTTGCCTGTATATCGCCCAGGGAAAGAATATTTAATTTAAACCTTAAAATAATAAATAAAAATATTCCAATTGTAAAAAAGAATCCCATGACCAGTACATTTTCCCATGTTACACGGCTCAGGCTTCCCATGACCCAGAAAATAATACTTGGCAATGCTTCATAGGGATCTGAAAAATATTTAATAACCATGAGCAGGGCATTAAAAAAAGAAAGCACTACCATTCCTGCCAGAACCAGGACAATAACAGGTTTTATGGAAATTGCCCGGGCAAGACCCACGCTCATTGTCACAGCCAGAATCCCGAACATAAAAGACATTAAATTAACAAGGGCAAAGGATTGAAAAGGCAGAACAAGCCCCAGGGCAGCTCCGAATGTGCACCCTGCTGATACGCCAAGGATATTGGGCGAAACCAAGGGATTTCTGAAAAGTGCCTGGTAAACTGCACCTGATACAGCAAGGCTTGAGCCTACCAATACAGCCATTATGCACCTTGGCAGGCGAACCCAGACAAATACCAGTTCCTTGGAAAAAAGTTCTCCTTTGGAATCCATATTATTGCAGAAATTCAAACACATTTTAAATATGTCAGAAAAACCGATATCTACCCTGCCTGATACCGAGGCTGTGATAAATGCAAGCACCAGACCCGGGATCAGCAGATAAATAAGTCTTTTGGATGTAAAAAATATTTTCAAATTTTTCAATACACCATATCATCAATTTTACCGCCCATACGGGTCAAAGTCCTGCCAAACAATTGAAAATGAAATTCATCTGCAATCTTTTCAAAATCAATATCTGAAAACCTTTCAGGATAAACCTTACACCCAAGCCAGAGGCTTGCAAGCACAGACATGGGAGAAGGAAAATCCCAGGGAGCAAGGGAACAAGGACACCTGAACATTTGTTTTTCCAATACAGCTGTGATTTTTTTAAGCGCTTTATTATCAAATCTTTTTACCTCACTTTTTTTCATGTGCTGGGAAAAAACCATGATATCAGGATTCCATTTAATCAATTGTTCCGGAGAAATATCCTGAAAATACCCGTTTAAATCATGGGATACATTCTTAATTCCTGCCTTATTAAAAATTTCATCCTGGAGCATATCCCTGGTTGTAGTGCAAAAAAGCCCCCGGGACGATGCAAAATATCCGGTCTTTTTTTCTAACAAGGATAAAGACCCAAGGCGTTTTTCCAATAAAGATGTGATTTTATCCATATTCCTTATAACGGATTCTGCCCTGGCAGGTTCTGATACTGCCCTGGCAATAAGATTGATGGATTGTATGATGGTGTCAAAGGTTTCCGGGAAAATAATAATTGAAGGGATACCCATGGTCTCAAGCCTTGATGCAAGGGAGAGCCCGTCTTTTTGCGAATAAAGAATAATAAGGTCAGGTTTTAAGGCAACCAGGGTCTCAAAATTTATTCCCATGTGTTTTGACCCTACTCCTTTAACCTTGATAATATCCGGGAAAACTGCCAGGGATAATTTGTCACGCTTTGATGAAGTATCAACACCAACAAGCTTGTTTTGCAGTCCAAGGCAAAGCATGCACAGGGTTGAAGGCTTAAATGTGGTTACAATCCTTTTAACCTTACCCTTAATTACAACGGACCTGCCTGCCATGTCAGTAATTGACAATTCATTTATTTTCTTTGCCCATACAATACCCGGCATCAGAAAACATATTAATAAGAATATAAATAAGATAGAAAAAATAAATCGTTTTTGTATTTTAGTATATTTCATATTTAGCCTTTTTATTCTTTAAATTTTTTTAAACAAGTTCAAATACAATATTAATGGTCAAAGTCACCGGGGTTTTAATTATAAAATCCGGGGGCTTAGGAAAAGGAGATGCTTTTTTAACTGCCTCAACTGCTGCATTGTCCAGGGTTTTTTTCCTTGAACTTCTGATGATCTTTAAATTTGATATGGTGCCGTCCTTTGCCAGGACAAATTTTAATTTAACCCTTCCCTCAATATGCCTGAGTTTTGCAAATTCAGGATATTTTTTAAAGGTCTGCACCCTTAAATTAAGCATTTCAAAATATTCTTTTGCACTTATGAATCGGGGTTCCGGGTTTTCCCTTTTAAAAGCCGGCACAGTGCAGGGAGCAATATCAATATTGTCAGGAAGATCAGGGGGGTCAGAAAAATCAGGAATATCAATTTGTTCATAAATATTATTTTTAAGAGCAGGGCTTTTTATTAATCTGTTATCAGGAGTCCTGAATGATTTTTTGTGCAGCCTTGGTTTGGGAATGGTGCGAAAATTCGGTTTGGATTGCTGGCGCATGGATAGTTCAATATATGAGACTTCATGGGTGCTGTATATTTTTGTTACACGTAAAAAAATAATAATATGAATTCCGATTGATACAATAATAAAAGCGTGCAATAAATAATTAGGTCTTTTTTTTTCCATTGCCATGAATCTTTAATCAAAGCCCTTTTTCCGTGGCAAGGCACAGCCGGGATGCACCTGCTGCCTTGGCAATATCCATGACCCTGACAGCTTTATTTAGAATCACTGTTTTATCAGCTTTTATTATAACAAGCCTGTCTTTGTCTTTGCCTATCAGATTTTTGATTTTAGTATAAAGATCATTAGTCAGAATCTTTTTACCATTGATATAAGATCGACCGTTTTTATCAACAACAACCGTGATCTCCTGTTTAACCTGGGGTGCTGCAGCATGTGCATTGGGAAGCTTGATCTTTATCCCTTCTTCCACAATAAAATTAGTGGTCAGCATAAAATATATTAATAAAAGAAAAACTATATCAATTAATGAAGTTAAAGGAGATTGCATCTGATAAGTATTTTTCCTTGATTTAAATGCCAGCATATCAAACCTTTTTCTTTGCAATGGATTTTAAAAATAAAACAGACCCGTTCTGAAGTCTTGCCTCATATTTATCAACTTTAGCAACAAGATAGCTATGGGCTGCCATGGTCGGTAATGCCACAGCAAGTCCCAGTGCTGTTGTCAGCATTGCTTCCCAGATTCCGCCTGCCAGAACAGCAGCATTTACTTTTCCTCCCATCTGCTGAATAACCATAAAAGCTTTTATCATGCCCATAATTGTCCCGAGAAGACCCAGCAAAGGAGCAATATTTCCTATGGTTGCAAGGGCCTGGATATATGAAGATAAATCTGATACCTCGGTTTCAGTAGCATTTACAATTACTGATTCAAGGACATTATTCTCAAGATCCTTTGCCTTGATTGCCTTGGCAAGGACCCTTCCCATGGGAGAATTACTCTCCTTTGCAATCTTAAGTGCTTTATCCACATCATTATTTTTCAGCAATTTTGATACTTTTGCTTCAATGTCTTTGCCTCTGCTTCGGTTAATTGCATATCTGATAATTCGTTCAAAAAATATGGCAAGCACCAGCACAGAACAAAACAATATCGGAATAACAAGGATTCCGCCCTTTGATAAAATTTCCAGCATTTATTTCTCCGTTAATATTATTTAATAATTATGCCTTATAATCGATTTATTTAACTGCCATTGCCATCTGAGGTATTTACATCAACAAAATCAGCTATCCCGTCAAAATCAAGATCTTTTTTTCGTTTAACAATGGTTTGTGTTTTATCATACTCTTCCCAGAGATCAGGTTTACCATCCAGATTAGTATCTTCTTCAACACTTTTTAAAATGCCCTTATCATAAAAATACCAATTATCAATGCGACCATCACTGTTTTTATCTTCCCTGCCCTGCACCAATGATCCTTTTTCGTCATAAAACCAGGTAATGGCGATTTTACCCTTTCTGATCTCTTCTGACTTTTCAATACTTCCCTGTTTGCGGTAATATTCAATAAAATCAATATTACCGTCAAAATTTTCATCCACTTTTTTCTTTTTTAAAATTGAATTCACATAAAATGAAATAATATCAAAATGCTTATCCCCGTTGACATCCTGGTATAAAATCATTGATCCGGGGAATTTGTTGTATACCTGAATTGTTTCAAAATATCCGTCTTTATTATTATCAAACTTGATTTTGCTGAGTTTGCCCGAGTTAAACAATTGAATTTTGTCTATTTTCCCATCTTTATTTAAATCCTGACTGATTTTTATGGTCTGACCTGTCCCGTTAAAAAAAGTAAAATAGTCAAATTTACCATCAAAATCATTATCTTTTTTCTGTTCAATGGGAATGCCCTTATTAAACAATGTTATGGTATCGATTTTCCCATCTTCATTTTTATCCTGTTTTTGTTTTACAGGCATATTATTTTTAAATTCAGTCCAGACATTTATTATACCGTTATGATTTGTATCTTTGGTGGATGAAACAAGTGAGCGGTTTTGATAATAATAATAAATATCAAATTTTTTATCATGATCAGTATCCTTTTTAATGCTGGAAATCTGACCTTTTTTATAAGTCTGAACCCTTTCGGCAAAACCATCCTGATCTTTATCAATTTTAATTTTTAAAATAGTCCCTGAATCATCATATATTAAAACCTTTTTACCAGGACCGTTTTTATCAAGGTTCAGGACAACACGCTTTAATGCAAAGGCTGACCCGGACATAAGGCAATAGACCAGGATAATTATAATAAAAATATTAAAGTTTTTCATTTTCCCACCAGCTATATTATAGTTATATTCAGAAATTCTATATGCTTTTTAGTTATTTATGTCAAGATACATAATATAATTTTCTTAATAATTACTATTTATTACCATATTATACAGATATGTTTTATTTTTTAACCATGCCTCTGCAAAAGTCATGGAAAACACAATTATTAAATTAAAACAACCATATATTATCCTGTAGAACTGCCATGCAGCCCTGGTTAAACAAATTTCTTGCAAAGCATTCAATGCTTATATCAACACCAAATGCCATGTGCATAAACATACTTCTATTGCCCACAGCAATACTTTTACCTGCATAATCTTCTGCCAGTGTATTTTCAGGGATTTTTGTCATATATCCTGAAAAAGGGAACCTGATGCTTTCTTTATCCTGATCAAAATATCTATACCCTGCAGGATATGCAAAAGTCTGGTGTTTGCCAGTTGACAGGGTCAAATAAAAGCTGTCTCCGGGTTCATTACAGAACCAGCCCTGACCATTGGCACACATTGATGTTCCCCTGGGGAAAAATGATCTGCCCACTCCTTCAACTATGATCAATGCAATCCTATGGCTGTTTTTCCGGTCAATTCTGTACGAATCAATATTAGTACGGATCAAATATTTAATATCCCTTAAATCATTAATTTTTCCCAAAGGCGAATACACAGGGATTTTAAAATTATCTGCTGAAATATTTACAGGTTTTCTTAAAGTCGCACCCATGGTCTTAAAAGCATATCCCTGTTTTGCAACAGCTAAAAAATCAGGCATAAGCTCTTTTTGCGGATATATTTCAATATCAGGTTGTACTGATCTGAAAAGATCAATCCATTGGGATCTTGTTACAAGCCTTTCTATCTTGTCAATGGAATTTAAAAAATCCAGGTCCCTTTGACTGGGATTATGGATTCCGCAGTACTTAGCTGACCAGTTTGATGACACGGCAAGCCCGTCAAGCCCTGAAAGATCAATGTCTCCCTTAAGGGGAATAAGATCTCCCGTACCGATAATAACAGGTGTATAACCTGATCTCTCAATAAAATAATCAACTTGTTCCATTACAGATTCACACAATTCATCCTTGAATTTTCTGGGATGGTTAAAATAACGATTAACAAAAAATTGCTGGGCATAGCTTAAGCAAACAAGATTTGGATCATATTGTTCAATCAGATCAAGGGCTGTTTTACTGACCCATTGGTTTCCCTTTAAATCTGTGTCTCCGGGATAGGGATTTTTTTTAAGAACTTCTTTAACCATTAAAGTAACTGCCCGTTTATCCTCTTTTTTCCGCCCTGTTTCAAGGTCAAAACAATTCTGCCATTGCCTTGCATCAATCAGTGCCAGACTCATTTATGCCATCTCCTTTGAACAATTTTTTTTTGTATCCAAAGAAAGTTCAGTTCCAAGCAGAAAAATTTCTTTGCCGCAATCAGGGCAGACATTGCCGGATGCAGGAAATTTATCCAGTCTGTCTCCGGAGCATCCAAGGCTGAACCTTTTTATAACTTCGGCATTACAATTGGGACAAAGGGTATTAACCCAGTCAGAACCCACAAAATTATGGAAATAAATATAGGGCAATAATTTTCTTAAGGACCCAAGACGGGAATTTATTTTTTCAATATCAGGATATTGTGCCTCTTTCATATCGTGTTCCGGCAAAAGCCTGAACACATGCCATGGGATATTCGGGTTTATTCCATGAATAAAGTCTGCAATTTTATCAAGTTCATGGTCATTAACATTTTCAATAACCGGAGATGCAATTTCCACATGGCATCTTGCTGCAAAAATTTTAATATTCCGCAAAACAGGTTCAATATTGTTTACACCCACATATTCTTTATAAAATTCATTGGAAAACCCTTTTAATCCTACATGTACAAAGGAAAATATATCAGCAAGCATATGGGTTGATTCCTCGGTGCCATACCCATTGGTAAGACATCCCATTGGTATATCTGCTTTCAGGGCATATTGTTTTACCCTTGATAAACTTGGCAGGGAAACAACAGGTTCATTAATATTAAATACAATATTATGGCATCCAAGTTTTTGTGCCATTTTAACAAGTTTGTCAGGTGCAAACTCATACATGAGATCCTGGATCTTGGCAGGATTTTTACAGGCAATAAAACTATTGGAGCAATACCTGCACCTGAAATTACATCCTGCAGAACCTATTATCATTGATCTTGATCCCGGATAAGCATGATAAAAAGGAACAGATTCAATATGAGAAGCCATATAAGTGCACCATTTATCAGGATATTTTTCAACTATATATCCCTGGCGTTGTTCATACATCCCGCAAAAGCCAATGCCCTTTGCAAGATCACATCTTCTTTCACAATAATTGCATTTCATTGCGCCACCTCTAAAAAATTTCCTTGATCATTTATTTTTTTCGGAGTAACAACACAAATTCCTTTTTTTGTGACATCGCATTGAATATTATTCCCAAGCACTGATGCAAGCGTATTGTCAGTCATTATGGCTTTTGTTTTTCCCGAGGCAACAATACTTCCATTTTTAAGTAAAACAACTTCATCACAATAATAATTAACAAGATTAGGGTCATGTAATGTGATCAGAACTATTATATTTCTTTTTTTCACAAGTTGTTTTATCAAAGACATGATCCTGTGCTGATTTACAAAATCAAGATGGGAATTTGGTTCATCAAGCAGCATCACAGGAGTTTCCTGAAATAAAGCCCTGGCAAGCATAACCAGTTGCTGTTCACCCCCTGATATTGAATTAAATGCCCTGTATGCAAGATGAGTGATTCCGGTTTCTTCCAATACTTTTTCAGCTTTTGATCTTTCTTTTTTTGAAGGAGATGACCATGATTTTATTCTGGACACACCTGCCATAAGTACCATATCAACACAGGAAAAAGAAAACGGCGACGAATTGATCTGGGGAACAACACTGATCAATCCTGCGATTTTGCTCCTGGTCATGTTTCTGATATTTTTACCCATAATAAATATTTCACCACAAAAAGGTCTGAGAAGACCGTTAATACAGCGCAGAAGTGTAGTTTTGCCAGCACCGTTCCTACCCATAAGCCCACAGATTGTTCCTGAATCAAGTTTAAGGCTGATATTTGAAAAAACAGGAGTTTTACCGTATTTCATGCTGATATTATTAACCACAAGACCCATGGATCATCCTCCCCCTGCCTGCCCTTATTACAAGATACCCCAGAAACGGAGCACCGAAAATGGATGTCACAATACTGATCGGTATCTCGGATAAAATTATACTCCTTGCAATACTGTCCATGACCATAAGAAATATACCGCCTAAAAATGCTGTTACAGGAATAAGTCTGACATGCTCAGGTCCTGCAATATACCTTGCTATATGGGGAACTATCAGACCAATCCATGCAACACTTCCAACAGAAGCCACAGAACAGGCCACCATTAAAGTGCTGATAAAAATATAAAATATCCTCCATCTTACAATATTAATTCCCATGGACATTGCATCTTCCACATTCTGGGTCATAATATTCAAGCGCCAGGAAAAACAGGTAAGCAATATAATTCCCGGAACAATAACAGACATGGCAATCTGAATCTTAGCCCATGATGCTGTCTGAAAACTTCCCATTGTCCAGAAAATAATCTGGCTGAGCTGGTCATAGGGATTTGCAATATACATGAAAAACGAGAGTCCAGCCTGGAAAACAGCTGAGATAACAATACCTGATATTACAAGGACAGAAGGCGAATTATCTTTGCTTAGTGCAGCAAGTATATATGCGAGCGCCACAGCAGTGATCCCGAAAACAAAGGCACTTGTCTGTATTATAAAGGCAACGGGAATAAAAAACATGATTGCCATGGCAGCTCCGAAACTTGACCCTGCTGTAACGCCAAGTATGTCAGGAGCTGCCAGGGGATTTCTGAACACAGCCTGAAAAACTGCTCCGGCTGTTGATATGGCAGCACCTACCATTATGGTAAGTATTATTCTCGGAACCCTTATATTCCAGAAAATTACCATCATTTCCCTTGTTATGGAAAATCCATGATTATTAATTCCAAGTCCGGATAAAAACAGCTCCATTATATGTTCAGGGCTGATGGGATAACGTCCAACACACAAACAGATACCCAGGGCAAAGAAAAAAATTATGACTAAAAATAATATTTTTTTAATCAATTAAGCCTGCCTCCAAGTTCTTCAAATGTATAACCAATAAATTGTTTATAAAATTTATTGGCAAGGACTTTGATATCAATATCCAAAAACAATTCAGGGTATATTTTTTTTGCAGACCATATCACTCCCAGCACACAATTGGGAGCAGGATAATCCCACCACCCTGCATTGGAAGGAAACCAGTAGATTCTACCTGTCCTTACCGCATTTATTGTCCGAATATGGGGATTATTAAAGATATCAGCCTTGTCATAGGTTGAAAGATTATTATATGTTGCTAAAAATATTACATCTGGATTCCATACAGCCAGTTGTTCAGGAGAGACCTCTGCCCAGAATCCTTTTACTTTTTTTGCCACATTAATTGCTCCTGAAAGCTCCAATATCCGGCTTTGGAGCATGTTTCCCGTGGCAACGCAATATATACTTTTTGGTCCTGCAAACATTGCTTTACAAGGTTTTCCACCATAATTTTCAAGTCTGGTACTCACCATATCAAGGATATCCCGGCATGCCTTTATATATTGTTCACCCTTGTCCTTACAATGTAAAACCCCTGCCATAAGCCTGATTGCTTCAAAGCTTTCCTTAATGGTTTCACCCTTTACGCAGACAACAGGTATGCCTATATTTTCAAATTGCTCTCGTTCTGATTGGCTGGAACTTGTATACATAAAAACAATTTGCGGATCCAGTGCAGCAAGCCCTTCAAAATTATATGTATTGCCTGTAAGCATATCAGGAAGTGCTGCAAAGGATTTGTCAATCTTATTTAAAGCTGCAGCTTCATTGCCAAATATACTTTTCTCAACCAGAAGGTGTTGCTGATTAAGTGCATAAACAATTTTCCCGCCAAAATGATGAAGTGCTGCAATTCTCTCAATTTTTTCCGGAATTTTTACCTTTCTTCCCAATTGATCAATTATAGTAATTGTCTTAATTTTTCTATCTTTTACAAACCTGCATCCTGAAATTAAAAATAAACTTAAAACTATTATGAAAAATTTTATTATTGTATTATTCATAATCTGCCTGATCATTATACTTCCCAATAAACAAGCGCAGACCTATTACCTTCAGGCCATACATATTTATCATTTTTTAAAATTAAATTTTCTTCCAGCAGGTCTATAAGAAAATCGTCATATTTTGAATTATCAACGAGATTAAATCTGTTTTTCAATTCTGCCAGGGCATCCTCAAAAGAGTCATTTTCAAAGGCTGGCCAATTGCCTTGATCTTCCATAATAACATCAGGATAAATATCCATACCCAATAATGCATTATACGCAATCTGAAAATCAGGGCTATCATAGGGCTGACCAAAAATCTCTCTTGCTGCCAATGAAATAATCGAATCCATAAACGGGACTCTTAAAATCAGAATACAAGCTTTGTCAGCAACCATTATCATTTTATTAATAAAAGCTTTAAAATCGCCTTTTCCATACATGGAATGGGAAGCAAGAACATAATCATGGGTATTAATTTCATCTTCGGGCCAGGTACCTGTCACAATATCTATATTGCTAATATTTTCTTTTTTTATTTTCTCTTTTAGGATCTGCTGCATGGCAGAGGAAGGTTCAAAAGCTGTTATTTTCAAGGCATAGGGAGATGCGAGAATTGACCATTTTCCAGTACCGGCACCAATATCAACCAAAGTTGATCCGGGATTATCTTTTAATGTTCTAATAAAAAAATCCCTGGACGAATCCGGCTTAGACCACCTTTTGTCCACCATTTTATCAAAGTCTTTTGCCTTGTGTTTCCAGAAATCATCATCCTGGAATTCTTTTTTTCTGGCAAAAGCCTGGTTCTGTATATCAGAAAGTTCTGCCCACAATCCATACCAATCTGTAAGTTTTTCCATATCTCTGCCTGTATTTTTCCTAGGGCTTATCTATTATAAAAATCAGAATGTGACACTTACACCAAAAAGAATGCTCCTTCCGGCAGTTGGTCCTTCACCTTCTTCATAATTTTTGTCAGTAATATTTTTGATTTCAAGAAATAATTCGGGAACAATCCTGCCAGGCATTGTTAATTGCTGGGCAAACCTTGCATTATAAACCGTAAAAGCATTGATTCTATTTTTAACTTTATTATCATATTCAACCTGAGTCCCTGTATAAATCCACTGAAAAGACGTAGAAAGACCAAAATCAAACATATATCTAAAATCCATTGTGTATTTATGGGTTGGCGTGTGATCAGATTCCAGCCAGGGGGCTGAACTGTCAGCTTTATCTTCTGCTAAAAGAAAAGTATAATTGGCTCTTATTTCAAGATCTATTGGAGTTGTATAATCAAGTTCAGCTTCAAATCCCTTGGAAAACCCCTTACCTTTATTTACATAAACACTATCGCCTGCAATCCTTTCCCTGACAATTTTATTTTCAAAATCATTATAAAATACAGCAAAAGAGCAATTAAGATCACTGGTAAAATCTTTAGCCATCCCTATTTCACAGGCAATAACTTCCTGGGGTTTTAAATTGGGATTGCCACCTGCCATTTTACTATATAATTCGCTGAGCTGGGGAAATTGTGTTTTTTTCCCCACAGAAGCATGGGCACTGAAAGTTTTATCTATATTATATACCATTCCAATCTGGGGATTTATAGTATCCATTTTATCAGGTACAGGCTGGTTATTAGCTTGTTTGGGGTTATTGATATCATAACTGACACCCCCCACAAGGGTTAATTTGTCATTTAACAATTTTAATTCGTTTTCAATTGCAAAAGAATAGGTATCTGCCTCATAGATTTCCCAGGGCTGATACCCTGCAGATGCCCAATGTTTCTTAACAGGGAAACAATCTGCATCATAAAAATCCCTCTGGGTATGATGATCCTTTATATAGGTAATACCTAGTTTTAAAAGATCTTTTTCATTTAAATTAATATAAGCCTGAAAATCCCCGCCCTTACTATAATCATCATAAAAACTTTTTTGAAACCATTTTTTACCAATAGTTGTATGGGCAGAATCCCAGCTTACATCCGTAAGACCATCTTCGTGATCCACATAAAACAATCGCCCCTTTATGGTTATTTTATCACTAATGTCATGCTCACCAACCAGATTAACATGCCATTGTTTCCAATGATCATATTCCCAATATCTTTGACCAAAAGTAGGGCAGCCACGTTTATTATTATGGTAATCAAAAGACAAGTAAACTTTTGAATCATCATCAAAATCATATCCGATTTTAGTATTAAAAGTTTTATTATCATAATAGCTTAAATCCCTTAACCCGCCATCTTCATTATAATAGGTACCTATTCCGCTGATAGGATTATTGGGATTAAAATCTCCTGAAAGCTCAATTCCATCAGATTTTCTTGAAGAAAAAGTAAGCCAATAATTAAAATTCCCTTTGGCACCTCCATGGTTAAAAATCAGATTCTTAGTATTGTGCTTACCAAAAGATGTGGTTACTTTTGTAAAAAAATCCTTACTCCCTTTTTTAGTAATGATATTAATAACACCACCCAGGGTATTCGCACCATAGAGTACAGAGGATGCTCCTTTAACCACTTCAATCTTTGCAATGGTATCCACGGGGATACTGCCTAAATCAAGGGATCCAAAATATGTTTCATGGGCAGGGACCCCATCTATTAATATTTTGATATTGTTTTGGTCAAGACCTCTCATTTTTAATGTCGGTCCTCCTTTGGGATGATTTTCAATATCAATACCAGGCACCTGCTCAAGGGCCTGGGCAATATTTGCTGCGCCAAGCTTTTCAATATCCTCAATGGAAACAGTATTAGTGGTTGTAACTTCTCTTATATCACCACTTTTCCCTATCACCAGCACATCACCAAGATCAAATATTTCACTTGTTTTATGATCGTCTCCTGCAAATAAAAATCCGGATGGAATAAATATTAATAGAAATACAACTAATAACAAATTGAATACTGCCTTCATAACACCTTCTCCATGCAAAAAATTAATTAATTGCCTCATTTTATTCATATCTGGGGCTCCAATATTAAAGCTAAAAATACCAATAATTATTTCTGAGGCATTTATAATTATATAAAAAGGATTTGTCAATGACTTATTGTAATAATTTATCAGTATCGGTAATATTTATATACAATTTAATTAATATATCGACATAATAATACTGTAAATAACCAATATTAACAATATGTGCATAGTATGATTTTATTTCTTGTTTTTAAAATTAATTCAAATTCGCAACCATCTTTTGCCTTAGTTTTTAAAGAATGATATAAATGCAAGCAAACATAATATTATCAAGGATAGATAAAGAGACATGAGACTTACAACCAAAAGCAGGTACGGCACACGTTTGATTTTAGACATAACAATTCACGGGAAAGAAAAACCGGTCCCATTAAGCGATGTCTCAAAACGTCAGAATATTTCCTTAAAATATCTTGAGCAACTTACCCGAAAATTAAAAAAGGCTAATATTCTCAACACCCACAGAGGCCCTTTTGGCGGACACACTCTTGGCAAGCCTCCTGAGAACATTACAATTGGAGAAATTGTCAGGATATTGGAAGAATCAACTGCTATCACAGTTTGTGCAGAGCAGGGCGATAAAGCATGCAGCACCTGCAGTAGGGCTGGAGACTGTCTGTCAAGATATGTATGGGTTGAGGCAAGCAAAGCAATGTTTGACCGCCTGGATGCCATAACAATCGGGAGTCTTTTAAAAAAGATTAATCTGTGACTGCCAGCTCAACAGCTTTTTTTGAATGGATAGCCATTGTGCCATAAAGTTTAATATTTATATGTTGCTAAGGGATCTCTGTGCATCCAAGAATTACAGCCTCAGCACCCTGATGCTGTGCACCCTCTCAATTTCATCAAAATCAACGCTATGCAAACAAATCTTTGCTGAATGTAATTTACCAAGAGCCTTATTAACGCCGCTATTAATTTTAATATAATAGCTGATTGTTGATTCCCAGCTCATACCACCAAGCAATCCAATAATTTTCATTTTAATTTCCGTTTACCAAATTTTTTAAAAAATAAAATATGTCTGACTGTAACAAATAATGGATTATGGAGAAAGAAAAAAGCGTATTCCAACTAACTCCATTTTACACCACTTTGATAAAAATTAATAAATCTTCTGTAATTTCGGTATGTTTTCATACATTTTTTTTAAAAAATTGTATTTTTTACTTGACAAAGACTGGAATTTTCATCATTCTATTAGAAATAGTGGATTAAAATGGTTAAAAAGACCAAAAAGGATTAAAAATTTTGTTTAGATCGAGTTCATATCACAGTATAGATACAAAGGGGAGGATAATCATTCCATCAAGATTCAGGGATATCATTCAAACCAATGATCAGTCAGGAGTTATGATCTCCTATCTAAACAATGCCTTGTGCGCATATACTTTTAATGAATGGCGGAATATTGAAAAAAAACTTCTTGCTAATAAAAGCCGCCACATGGTCAAGTTCAAAAGAGTTTTTATCGGCAATGCCTGTGAATGCATATGCGACAAGCAAGACCGCATCCGCATACCACAAAACCTTCGAGAAGCTGCCAACCTTAAAAAAGAAATTGCCTTAGTAGGGCTATTAGATCATTTTGAAATTTGGTCAAAAGAGAACTGGATTAAAGAGAATGAAATAGTCAACAGGGATCTTGAAAAAGATGAAGTACGAGATGAAATTGCTTTGATAGGGTTATAAATGGCATTTGAACACACATCAGTAATGCCGGAGGAAGTTAAAAAATATCTGGCATTAAAGCCTGGTCATATTTGCGTAGACTGCACTCTTGGAGGTGCGGGTCATGCCGGACAAATCATACAATCCATTTTACCTGATGGCAAATTTATCGGGATTGATCAGGATATTGATGCCATTAATAATGCCAGATTGATATTTAAAAACAATCCAGGAGACATTACCCTGATCCATGATAATTTTGTGAACCTGCCTGAAATCTTTGCCTCTCTTAACATTACCGGAGTTGATGGCATTGTCCTTGACCTTGGTCTTTCTTTAAATCAATTAAAAAACAGCAAAAGAGGATTCAGTTTTCAAAGGTCTGAAGATCTTGACATGAGGATGGATACAAGGGAACAGCTAACTGCAATGGATATTATTAATTCTTTTAAAGAAAAAGAACTTGCTGATATTTTTTTCCAATATGGCGAAGAAAAAATGGCTCGAAAAATTGCAAAAAATATAATCGCAAAACGAGAAGAAAAAAAAATAAAAACAACCGGAGAACTTGCTGAAATAGTTAAGGAATCTATCCCGGCAAAAATCCAGTTTAAAAAAAAAATCCATCCTGCAACAAAAGTATTCCAGGCATTAAGAATATATGTAAACAGAGAATTAGAACATCTTAAAACCTTTATGGGAAACATCCCCGAGCTCCTAAATAAAAACGGGCATATAGTTGTTATATCTTTCCATTCTCTTGAAGACAGAATTGTTAAGCAACAAATAAAAAAATTTGAAGATGGCTGCACCTGCCCAAGAGACCTTCCCAGATGCGCATGTGGGTTCGAACAAAAACTCGAATCACTATTTAAAAAACCCTTACTGCCTTCCACAAAAGAGATAGAATCAAACCCAATGGCAAGGAGCGCAAAAATGAGAGTCGCAAAAAGGATATAAAAAATATGGATTATGCGCCAAACAGACGAATAACTCAAAAAAAAGAAGAAAAAAATCCGACTAAATGGTTAATACTATCTTTAGTCTTTTTGCTCCAACTTTTTTTCTATAGTTATATTCATATCCAATCCTCTGATATGAGGACAACAATATCCGAATTAAAAATGACAAAACAAACATTAAAAGCAAATACAAATATTTTAACAATTGAAAAAGAACGTTTGAGTTCTCCTGAAAGGATATTAACCATTGCAAGATCAGAGCTCAATCTTTCGACACCATCTGCAAACCAGGTTTTTTATTTAAATA
Organism: uncultured Desulfobacterales bacterium; assembly: GCA_964612755.1. Lineage (GTDB taxonomy): Bacteria > Desulfobacterota > Desulfobacteria > Desulfobacterales > Desulfobacteraceae > JAIOSM01. The sequence continues at coordinate 23,987 of CAZTEM010000007.1, forward strand.
CATCTAAAGGACAATAAACAGGCATAAAGTTAAAATGATAAAAAGAAACAATGGAAAAAAGCGACAGACAAGAATTATTTTTGTGGAAATCCTTATTTTCATTATTTTAGGATGCCTATGTGCAAGATCCATAGAACTTCAAGTGTTCAAGTCTTCTTCTCTGTCATTAAAAGCAGAAAAAGAATATACCAGATCCAGCTGCATACAGGGCAAAAGAGGACAGATATATGACAGAAATATGGATGAGCTCTGCACCAGCATCACAACTCTTTCCATTGCTGCCAATGCAAAAAAAATTAAGAATCCTGGAAAAATTGCTTCCAAACTTGCACACATCCTTGGGGTTAATAAATATGAGCTTAAAAAACGACTTTCATCTGATAAAAATTTTGTATGGGTCCAAAGAAGAGTTACACCAAAGAAAATCAAACAGGTGAAAGCTTTAAAATTCAGCCATATCTTTTTTAAGAAAGACACTCGAAGATACTATCCCAACAAAGGGCTTGCCGGGCAAATTTTAGGTTTTACAGGTATAGACAATCAAGGTTTAGAAGGGTTGGAATATAGATACAATAAAATATTGTCTGGTCAGAACATCAAAATACAAACAATAAATGATGCCACAGGTAAACTGATTGACAGCAAGGAAGCCTTTTCCAACAAATATAGCGGGAATTCCATTGTTCTTACCATTGACAAAAAAATTCAATTTATAGCTGAACACGCCTTGGAAAATGCAGTAGTCAAAGAAGATGCGAAATCAGGCACAGCTCTTGTCATGGTGCCGCAAACAGGAGAATTATTAGCAATTGCACACTATCCTAAATTCAATCCAAATCATTATAAAAGTTTTTCATCAGAAATATGGAAAGACCGCGCAGTAACAGATCAGTTCGAACCCGGGTCTGTCATGAAAATCTTTGCAGCAGCTACAGCATTAGACAAAGGTGTCTGCTCTACAAAATCAATTTTTTATTGTGAAAACGGATCTTACAAAATAGGCAGTTACACTATAAATGATTCCCATCCCTATGGCTGGCTGACCTTGACGCAGATTATTAAATTCTCAAGCAATATTGGAGCAACAAAAATATCTGAAATTATCAGTAAAAAAATCTTATACGATTCACTCAATAATTTTGGATTTGGGCAAAAAACTCAAATAGACTGCCCCGGAGAAGTGTCAGGTGAATTAAGAAAATATACAAGCTGGTCCGACATTGACAGTGGTGCCATAGCATTTGGACAAGGAATAGCAGTTTCCGGCATCCAATTAATTACAGGTGTTTCAGCCATTGCAAATAACGGCATTCTCATGAAACCTCTGCTGGTAAAAAAAATCATATCAAACACAGGAACAATTATAAAATTAAATGCACCCACTCCCGTAAGAAGGGTTATAAGCAGTGCAACTGCAAGAAAAATCAAAAAAATTATGCAGGAAGTTGTTTCAAAGAATGGAACAGGGCGTAATGCAATCATACAAGGATATTCAGTTTGTGGAAAAACAGGAACTGCCCAAATTGCCAATAAAAAATCCAAAGGGTATTCCAAGGACAAATTCACTGCTGTTTTTACAGGATTTGCTCCGGCTCAAAATCCTGAACTCGCTGTCCTGGTAGTGATAGACGAACCTAAAAAAGATCATTATGGCGGAACAGTGTCAGCACCGGTATTTAAAAATATAATGGTGGAAGCATTTAATTATCTTGGGACACCACCTGATTTTAATAATTCTCAGATGCTAGCAGAATTATCTAAAGGGGTAGTCCAATGAAACTTTCATATCTTATGAAGGAAAGTATTGTACCCTGGGATAGAAGAATCATGCCTGATTTAGATCCCGGCATTGATCCTGAGATCACTTCCATACATTCAAAAGCCCAGGAAGTTAAACCCGGAGGACTGTTCATTGCAATAAAAGGCTTTGCTGATGATGGTCACAACTATATTGATAAAGCCATTGAGAACAAGGCTGCGGCAATCATTGTTCAAAATTCTTCAGAAAATTATCCGGGCACAATCAGGGTTAAAAATACAAGAAAAGCCATGGCATCCATTGCAGATCGTTTTTTTGGCTGCCCCACAGAAAAAATCAATTTAATTGGTATTGTTGGCACAAATGGGAAAACCACAACCGCATGGCTGATAGAATCAATACTAAAAACTGCAGGATATAATGTCGGCGTAATCGGGACAATTAATATAAAATACAATGGGCAAATCTTTGATACTCCTGTCACAACTCCGGAATCAATTGACCTTCAAAAAATTTTTGCAGATATGGTTAAGGCATCCGTAACCCATGTTATTATGGAAGTTTCATCCCATGCCATTGACCTTCACAGAGTAGATTACTGCAGATTTAATATTGGAATTTTTACCAATTTCACCCAGGATCATCTTGATTATCATAAAACCATGGATGCCTATTGGAAATGTAAAAAAACTTTTTTTACAAAAATATTAAATAGCAAAGCCCTGCAAAGTTCCCCAACTGCTGTTATTAATATTGATAATAAAAAAGGAAAAATGCTTGCAGGTCTTTTAGAGAAAAAAAATATTACCACCTTGAAAATTGGTATTAACAAGGATGCAGATTTATTTTGCAATAATATCACAGATGATATAACCGGTCTGAATGCCAGTCTCATGATTTCCAACAATAAAGCAAATATAATCTCTCAACTTACAGGCAGTTTTAACCTGGAAAATATCCTCTGTGCGGCAGGGGCTGCACATTCTGTTGGAGTATCCATTGATAATATTAAAGCTGGGATAGAAAATTGCAAAAATATTCCGGGCAGACTTGAAAGAATAGAAAACAATATTGATCGATTTATATTTGTTGATTATGCTCACACTCCTGATGCCCTTGACTCAATATTAAAAGTATTAAGATTGCGGGCAAAATCCAAATTAATAGTAATTTTTGGCTGCGGCGGCGATAGAGACAGATCAAAGCGCAATATAATGGGAAAAATAGCTTATAAATATGGTGATATCATAATTATAACATCAGATAATCCCAGAACTGAAAACCCTGAAAAAATCATTGACGATATTCTTGAAAATATTGACACTGATAACAATGAAAAACAATTAATTGTCGAAATAGATCGAAAAAAAGCTCTTGAGAAAGGTATTGCTTTGTCTGAACCTTCCGATATTATTATTGCAGCCGGAAAAGGTCATGAAACATATCAAATTTTAAAAACAGGAAAAATTGATTTTGATGACAGAATTGTTTTAAGGGAGGCAGTCAAATGACCACGCCCATACCTTTTAGCGTATCTGACATCAAAGATAGCCTTTTGATCAATCCTGTTTTAAAACACAATAATGAAAACCATATCTTTACTAGAATATGCACAGATTCAAGAGCAATCAATAAGACAGATCTCTTTATTGCAATAAAAGGAGATAAATTTGATGGGCATAACTTTATTGCACAATTAGCTTCACAAGGAATCAAGGGCTTTATTGTAGAAAAAGGTTTTTCCGAAAAATTCCAACCAAAAGATAATACCATTGCTTTTTTTGAAACAGACAATACGATAAAAGCTTTGGGCTTACTTGCAAAATTCCAGCGTCGACGCAGCAATGCAAAAGTCATTGCAATCACAGGATCAAGCGGCAAAACCACTACCAGGAAAATACTTGGAAAAATTCTTAACCACTCTTTTAAAACTTTAACAACTAAAGGGAACTTTAATAATGAAATAGGGCTGCCTCTAACATTATTGGAATTATCAGCAAACCATGAATGGGCAGTTATTGAAATGGGTATGAACCATGAAGGAGAGATATCAAGGCTTTCAGATATTGCCAATCCTGATATTGGTATAATAACAAATATATCAGCTGCCCATCTTGAAGGCTTAGGAAATATTGATAACATTGCCAAAGCTAAATCTGAAATGTTTGAAAATATGAATCATAATAGTACAATTATCCTGAATATGGATGATTCAAAATATGCACTCTTGCAATCTAACGCTAAAAAGAACCCAAAAATCAAAAACATCATTAGTTTTGGTAAAAATAAAAATTCAGATTTCAGAGCTGACAATGTCTCTTATTTCCAGGAAAATACAAATTTTGAAATTTTACAAAAAAACCAAAAAACTATTAACGTAAAAATCAAAAGCCCTGCCCCATTTATGGTGTTAAACAGCCTTGCTGCAGCAGCTGCTGCAACAAAAGCCGGCGCAAGTCAGGATGCTGTTAAAAAAGGGGTGAACGCATTTACACCCATCCAGGGCAGAATGAACCCCATAAAAATCTCAGACAATGTTAACCTGTTTGATGACACCTATAATGCCAATCCTGAATCCGTAAAACAGGCTCTGATAACTCTTTCTCTTGTTTCAAAGCATAACACAAGCATAGCTGTTCTAGGTGACATGCTAGAACTTGGCAAAGACGCACCATATCTCCATGAGGAAATAGGATGGTTTGCAGCCCAAAATAAAATTTCAAAAATTTTTACCCATGGCAACCTTGCATCATTTATTGTTAAAGGAGCTGTAAACGCAGGATTCCCGATAGAAAACACCATGAACAATACAAAAGAAAAAATTGCACAACAAATTATTAAAGAAATTGAATTATCAACACATTCTTCACCATTATGGGTGCTTGTAAAAGGCTCAAGAGGCATGAAGATGGAAAAAATTATTTATACCATGGAAATTCTTATGAACAAAGATCAACAACTGGAACAAAGCATATGATATATCATCTATTATATCCTCTACATACACATATATCAGCCTTTAATATTTTCCGATATATCACATTCAGAACAATATATGGTGGGATTACAGCTTTCCTGATCTGCTTTATATGCGGTCCATTTGTCATTCGAAAATTAGCCAAGATGCAAATAGGTCAATATATTCAAAAAGATGGTCCTGCAAGCCATCATTCAAAAAAAGGAACACCTACAATGGGAGGTGTTCTCATACTCTTTTCCTTATTGGTTTCTACTGGTCTCTGGGGAAATTTTTCAAATCATTACACAGGGATAATCATGTTATCGTTACTCTTATTCGGGTTAATCGGTATTGCAGATGACTATCTTATGCAGATAAAAAAAAGGAATAAAGGGTTTAGTGCAAAAATAAAATTCCTGCTCCAGATCATATCCGGTTTGATGATAGGATGGTTGATCTATCATTGCCCAGATTTTGAAACAAAGCTTACAATCCCGTTTTTTAAAAATTTCTCTCCGGAACTTGGGATATATTATATCCCCTTTGCAGCTTTTGTCATTGTCGGGACCTCAAATGCAGTTAATCTTACCGATGGACTTGATGGGCTTGCCATAGGACCAATCATTATTACAAGTGTTACATATATGATTTTTGCATATGTAACAGGACACTCAAAAATGGCTGAATATCTTCATATAACCCATATTACATCCTGCGGTGAGGTTACAATTATTTGTGGAATAATTGCAGGAGCAGGTCTAGGTTTTCTCTGGTTCAACTCACACCCTGCACAAATCTTTATGGGAGATTCAGGTTCTATTCCTCTAGGATCAATCATTGGAACAATTGCCATAATAACAAAACAGGAAATCCTGCTTATTCTGGTCGGGGCAATTTTTGTAATTGAAGCATTGTCTGTAATAATTCAGGTTGGATATTTTAAATTTTCCCATGGTAAAAGAATCTTTAGGATGGCGCCTCTTCATCACCATTTTGAACTAAAAGGCTGGGCAGAATCAAAAGTAATTGTAAGATTCTGGATTATTTCCATAATATTTGCACTAATTTCCTTAAGTACATTAAAAATAAGGTAAGCACATGGCTCAAGAAAAAAATTATACGTTAATTGTTGGTATGGGTAAAACCGGCAATGCCATTGCAGACTTTTTAAATGCACAAGGTGAAAATATTGTAATTACAGATCTGGATGCTTCCAAAACAAATGAAACTGAGATTTTTATAAAAAAAGGGATTAAAGCTGAAATTGGATTTCATAATATTAAAAGTTTTAAAAATGCCCGTAGAATCATTGTAAGCCCGGGAGTCCCGTTAACACTTAATGAACTAAAAGAAGCCAGAAAAGCAGGCATTCCCATCACAGGAGAACTTGATATAATTTCAGAACTTATTGACATACCAATACTTGCAATTACCGGTACTAACGGAAAAACCACAGTCACAACGCTTTTAGGTGATATGTTAAAAGCTTCAGGGCTTAATCCCTTTGTATGTGGTAATATTGGTACTCCAATTATCAATTATCTTTCCAATAATAAAAAAGCCGATATTATTGTTGCTGAAATTTCAAGTTTTCAACTCGATACTGCAAACAAATTTCAACCTGATATTGCTGTGCTTTTAAATATTGCAGAAGATCACCTTGATAGATATAAAAGCTTTGATGACTATGCCGAATCAAAATGGTCAATATTTAAAAACCAGACAAAAAATCAATATGCCATTATCAATAAACAAATTAATAATATAGATAAAAAAACAGAAAATATAAAATCAGAAATTCTATATTTCAATGAACAAAACAATACCAATGGCAATGAATATAATGCGATTATCAATTCTGATCACATTAATATTAAAGGGTCAAACATTGACTTGACCAAATCAAAACTTAAAGGAACACATAATAAAGAAAACATTGCAGCAGCCTCTCTTGCGACCCTTGCTGCAAAGGGCAGTATAAATGGTATTAAAAAGGGCTTGGAAAATTTCACTCCCCTTCCCCATAGAGTTGAATTTGTAGATTCAATTAATGGAATTGATTTTTATAACGATTCTAAAGCGACCAATCCAGATGCTGTAAAAAGAGCTATTGAATATTTTGATCAGAATATCCTTCTTATCATGGGAGGGCAGGAAAAAGATACTGACTTTGCCTGTCTTAAAACAGCCATGGGTACAAAAATAAAAAACCTGATAGTAATGGGCGATGCAAAGGATAAAATTGCAGATACATTTTCAAACATCTGCAAAATTATTCATGCTGATTCAATGAAAGATGCTGTAACAATAGCTTATAAAAATGGGGAAGCTGGTGATATCATATTATTGTCTCCAGGATGCGCAAGCTTTGATATGTATAATAGTTATTCGCAACGAGGTTTTGATTTTATTAATAAAACCAGAAAGTTAAAACAAGAGGGGCTGCAAAATTAATACAACAATTAAATCAATCCATCCTCTATTCTCAGAAAAAGCACTCTTTTTTTCTGTGCTGCTTCTGGCAGGACTTGGCATTATCATGGTTTACAGTGCAAGTTCGAGTATCAGCATGGATAAATACGGCAATAATACCTATTATTTACAAAGGCAGGCTTTATTTTGCGCAATAAGCTTTGGTGTCTTATTTTTTTCATCATCATTCCCTTATAAATTTTTAAGACCCCTTGCATATATTATATTTTTAGCATGCCTTGGTCTGCTGATTGCCGTGCTGGTTCCCTCCATAAACATTGAAGCAGGCGGTGCCCGCAGATGGATCAGCCTTGGCAGTATAACATTCCAGCCTGCAGAATTTGCAAAACTTGCTCTTATTATATTCTTAAGTTATTCCCTTTCAAAAAAACAAGACATGATTACCAAGTATTCCATAGGATTTCTTCCTCACCTTTTTATTATGGGTCTACTTGCTGCCCTTATCATTATCCAGCCTGATTTTGGCTCAATCATAATTCTCGGGCTTATTACATGGGGTATGATGTTTATTGCAGGCGTGCCTGTTTTACATCTTTTATCACCTGTTCCTTTTCTAATCCCCATACTTTATTTTGCAGTTTATAAGGTAAGCTATAGAATGGACAGGATCTTTGCTTTTTTAAACCCCTGGGCTGATCCTTATAACACAGGATATCAGATCACACATTCTCTTAAGGCTTTTGGATCAGGTGGAATAATCGGCAAAGGTCTTGGGCATAGCATAGCAAAACTTCATTACCTGCCGGAACCCCATACTGATTTTATCTTTTCAATTATAGGCGAGGAATTAGGTCTTATTGGTGTGCTCTCAGTATTTGCCCTTTACAGCATAATACTTATACGGGGAGCAAAGATTGCAAGGACATCTAATAACACTTTTGGTAGCATGGTTGCAGCAGGCATTACAATCAGCCTTGGATTACAAGTCATTATAAATACAGGGGTTGCTTTGGGGACACTGCCAACTAAAGGTCTTACTCTCCCGTTTTTAAGCTATGGCGGGACATCACTTCTTATTAATATGGCTGCAATGGGTATTTTGATAAATATTGGAGCATCAAAAAATAATGGCTGATAAAAATATAAATATATTAATTGCCGGTGGGAAAACAGGAGGACATTTATTTCCCGGCATAGCCATTGCACAGGCACTGCAAGCTGAGAGCCCTGATATTAAAATTCTTTTTGCAGGTATTGGAACCGAATTTGAAATAAAAATTATCAATAATTATAATTTCAAACACGCAAAATTATATGCAAAGCCTATAAAAGGCGGGAATCCATTAAACCTTATCTTCTCTTTATCAATAATTCCCATATCCATTATTCAGGCACTGATTATTATTAAAAAATTTAAGCCTTCCATGGTAATCGGGACCGGAGGTTATTCTTCTTTTGCCATTGTTGCAGGAGCATGGCTGCTTGGCATAAAAACTGGGATCCAGGAACAAAATACTATTCCAGGTTTAACCAATAGAATGCTTTCAAAAATTGTAAATATTATCTTTTTAACTTTTAAAAATACAAAATTTCTATCAGATAAAAAGCAATCTGTCTGTTTTGGTAACCCTGTAAGGCAGGTTAGACGTACCAATAATATTTCTCAAATCACAGATATGCTTGACAAACAAAAATTTACAATTCTTATTTCAGGAGGCAGCCAGGGGGCAGAGAGCATTAACAAGGCAATGGTTCAAGCAGTGAAACTTATGGAAAATAAAAATCAATTTAATATTATTCATCAGACAGGGAAAAATGATGAAAAACAAATTCAAGAACAATATTTAAATATGGGGATTAAAAATATAATTGTAAAAGCATTTTTTAATAATCTTGGAATTTATCAGGACATGGCTGACCTGATAATCTGCCGAGCTGGTGCAGGAACAATTTCCGAGATCACTTTAAAAGGGCTGCCATCAATTTTAATACCTTACCCCTATGCTGCTGATGACCACCAGACCATTAATGCAAAAGAACTTGAAAAAATTGGAGCTGCAATAATTATTCAGGATCAAAACCTTACAGGATCAATTTTAAAACAAAATATAGAAGGTTTAGCAGCAAACAGGGAAAAAATTGAAAAAATGAGTGAACTATCTTTGAGCCAGGCAATGCCGGATGCAGATATTAAGATTGCACAAACCATATTAAATATGATTCAAACCCAGGGGAAATAATGTACCAGAAAGAATACAAAATACATTTTGTGGGAATTGGCGGCATTGGCATGAGTGGAATTGCCGAACTATTGATAAACCTTGGATATAAGGTTTCAGGCTCAGATATCAAATCTTCTGCCATAACCATGAGACTTGAAAATAAAGGTGCAACGATTTTCACCCAGCACAAGAAAAACCAGGTCAAAGGGGCAAGCGTTGTTGTGACTTCCACTGCAATTGCTTTAGACAATCCTGAAGTTATTCAGGCAAAAAAGGATTCGATTCCCATCATTCCAAGAGCTGAAATGCTTGCAGAATTAATGAGGATAAAATATTCAATAGCTGTATCAGGTGCCCATGGGAAAACTTCTACTACCTCCATGGTTTCCGAAATCCTTAATACAGCAGGGCTTGATCCAACAGTTATTATTGGAGGACTTTTAAAAAACCTTGATACAAATGCTTTACATGGCAAAGGTGATTTTATTGTAGCAGAAGCAGATGAGAGTGATGGCTCTTTTTTAAAATATTGCCCTGCAATTGCAATTGTTACTAATATTGACCTTGAACACCTTGATTATTATAAAAATATTGATGATATAAAAGATAAATTTATTCAATTTATTAATTCTGTCCCCTTTTACGGGCTTGCCATACTTTGCCTTGATAATGAACATATACAAAATATTCTTCCCAAAGTTGAAAGCCGTTATATCACATTTGGGATGACTGCCCAGGCAGATATACAGGCAAAGGATATTTATTTTAAAAACAATAAAAGTTATTTCACAATTATTAAAAACAATAAAAAACTTGGAGAAATCAAACTTAATCTTGCTGGTAAACATAATATTTCAAATGCCCTTGCAAGCATAGCAGCAGGGCTTGAACTTGATATTGAGTTTGAAATTATCAAAAACGCCCTTGAAAAAATAGAAGGCGTTAAAAGGCGCCTTGAGATAAAAGGCACCAAAAACGGAATCATGGTCATGGATGACTATGGACACCACCCAACTGAAATTAAAGCAACTCTTGAGGCTATCAGGGAATGCTATTCTGAAAAAAGAATTGTTGTTGTATTTCAGCCCCATAGATATACCAGAACAAAAGAATTATTTGATGATTTCACAAGATCCTTTTATAGATCTGATATCTTGATTTTACTGCCCATTTACCCTGCAAGTGAAAAAGAAATTCCCGGGGTCAATTCTAAAAAATTACAAAAAGGCATAAAAGCACATGGGCATAAAAATGTTTTCTATGCCTCTGATTTTGAACAGGCATTGGCCAGGGTTAAAAAAATTTCAAAAGAAAATGATTTGATTTTAACTTTAGGTGCCGGGGATGTTTATACTCTTGGTGAAAAATTATTAGGGACAATTTAATATTTTATGGACAAATCACAAACATTAACCAAATCATTGGAAAAGCTTAAAGAAAATTTTATTCTTTTGTCTGATGAGCCCATGAAATTACACACTTCAATGCAAGTTGGTGGTCCTGCCGACCTTTTTGCCCTGCCTGAAACTCAAAAAGAATTAATAAATTTATTTGTTAAAGCTCAAAAAACAAAAATACCTTTAGAAATAATTGGTGACGGTACAAACCTTCTGGTAAAAGACAGTGGAATCAGAGGACTTGTTATTTCAACAAAAAAATTGAATAACAAAATAAATATAGAAAAAATCACCTCAAAAGGCATTATTGTTCATTGTTCCTCAGGCACAAAATTATCAAAACTTTGCAATTTTGCATTGGACAACAGTCTTAAAGGTTTGGAATTTGCTGCTGGAATTCCAGGCACACTTGGAGGTGCTGTTTTCATGAATGCCGGTATACCTGACGGATCCATTTCTGATGTTATTGATTCCATTACAATTATTACAAATTCAGGTGAAATTAAGACTTTAAATAAAAATAATCTTAATTTTTCTTATAGAAAACTCAGCCTTTGTAATAGCAGATTTAATGGAATTATTCTTGGAGTGAATTTGGTTTTACAAAAAGGTGATTCACAAGAGATTAAAAGACAATTCCACAAAAACCTTAATAACAAAAAACTAAGTCAGCCTCTAACAGAAAAAAGCGCAGGCTGTATTTTTAAAAACCCTGATAATAAGGAACCTGCAGGCAAGCTTATCGACATGGCAGGGCTTAAAGGAAAACAAATCGGTGATGCCAGAGTATCAGATCTGCATGCTAATTTTATTGTCAATGCAGGCAATTCAAAATGCACTGATGTTTTGACCCTGATAAATTATCTTGTCAGTAAAATTTCACATTCATATTCTGTTGAACTTGAAACAGAAATCATAATAAAAGGTGATGACAAATGAAGAAAAACAGGTATAAAAACAAAACGGAAAAGGTCGTTAAACCAAACATCTTTTTAAAACCTGTTCTTATTATTCTTTTGCTTTGTCTTGCAAATTTTATTTTGATATATGTCTATGATTTCACAATGCAGTCAAGATATTTCACCATAAAAAAAATTAAAATCATAGGAAATAACAGAGTAGTTTCCAAAGAAATCATGGGATTGGCTAAAATTAAAAAAACCGACAATCTTCTTTCCATCAACTTGAACCTTTTAGAAAAACGAATTGCAAATCACCCCTGGGTAAAAGATGCATTGGTTAAAAGGAATCTGCCTTCAACGCTTTTAATAAATATCAATGAGGAAATCCCTCTTGCCCTGGTAAAAATCGATAATATTGCTGAAATTATAATCAATCATAATGGAACACCTTTTAAAGAATACAACCCTGAAATTGACAAGGTAGACAATCTGCCTGTTATTACAGGGCTTGTGCTCACAAAATATGATAATGATTATTTGTTTAAAGGTCAGCTTTTAAATTCAGTTCTGAAAGTTTTAACAATAAATGAGTTTGGAAAAATTTATTCAATAAAAGCAGATAAAAACATGGGAATTTCCATTCTTACTTTTGATCAAGAAAATCAAGTCTTAATGAAACTTGGTTTCAATAACTTTAAAAATAAAGCGCTTAAAGCTAAACAAATAAAAAATTATTTTAAAAACCATATGGCTAACAAAGAAATCTGCACCTTTGATCTTTATGATCCCGAGAACGTATTTGTCAAATCAAAAGATAAAGATGCTCTGCATAATTTAACAAAAGGAGGTGCCTAATGCAGGGAAGCGAAAATATTGTAGCAGGTCTTGATATTGGAACTACCAAGATATGTGCAATTGTTGCAGAAGTGTTTGAAGGTGAAGTAAATATCATTGGGGTTGGTTCTCATCCTTCTACAGGTCTGCGCAAGGGTTCAATTGTCAATATTGAAGCCACTGTCAGTTCCATTAGAAAAGCTGTTGAAGAAGCTGAAATAATGGCAGACTGTGAGATATCAGCAGTGTTTGTAGGAATAGCAGGAAATCATATCCAGGGACATAATAGTCATGGCTTGATTGCTATAAAGGGAAGAGAAATCACACAAGCTGATGTTGACAGAGTAATTGACGCTGCAAAATCAGTTGCCATTCCAACTGATCGGGAGATTATCCATATTATTCCCCAGGAATTTATTGTTGATGATATGGAATCAATTCAAAATCCCATTGGCATGACGGCTGTCAGACTTGAAACAAAAATTCATATTGTAACAGGTGCTGTTTCCTCTGTCAGGAACATTATCAAATGCTGTCATAAAGCCGGGCTTGAAGTATGTGATATTGTCCTTGAATCCCTAGCATCTGGCGAAGCTGTTCTTACCCCGGAAGAAAAAGAGCTTGGTTGCGCCCTTGCAGATATAGGTGGAGGCACCACTGATCTTGCGATATTCAAAGATAATAATATCAAATACACCTATGAATTGACTATTGGCGGACATAACCTTACCAATGACATTTCTGTTGGTCTCAGGACTCCTCTTACTGAAGCTGAAAAAATCAAACTCCAGCATGGGACATGCCTTGCAACCAATATAAACAGAGGTGAAACAATTGAAGTCCCTGGTGTAGGTGACAGACCCGCAAGAAAACTTTCAAAAAATATCCTTGCAGAAATTTTAGAACCGAGAATAGAAGAAATTTTTTCTTTATTAAAAGAAGAAGTCTATAAAAATGCTCTTGAAAATTCATTCCCATCAGGAGTTGTTTTAACAGGAGGGACTGTAGTTTTAGATGGTCTTGCTGAAATTGCAGAATCTGTAATCAATTCACCGGTTAGGATTGGAGAACCTAATCAGATTGGTGGTCTAAAAGACATTGTAAAAAACCCAATGTATGCAACCGGAGTGGGGTTAGTCATTTTTGGGAGCCAGGCAACAGACCATCCTGGTTTTAATGAAGTAAATGATAATAGTTTTTCAAAAATCTTAAAAAGAATGAAACAATGGTTTAGAGAAATAATCTAATATTTATAAATGGAGGTGGAATAATGAGTTTAGGAACTGAAAATTCAGCAAAAATTAAAGTAATTGGTGTTGGTGGAGCTGGTGGGAATGCAGTCAACAATATGATTTCAGCTGGTCTTAAAGGTGTAGAATTTATAGTTGCAAATACTGATGCCCAGGCTCTTAATAAATCAAAAGCAGATACAAAGATTCAACTCGGACCTCAGCTTACAGAGGGGCTTGGGGCAGGTGCTAACCCTGATATAGGCAGAGAAGCTGCCAAGGAAAATATTGATGAAATCCGCCAGGCACTTCAGGGAAGCCACATGGTTTTTATAACTGCAGGATTTGGCGGCGGCACAGGTACAGGAGCTGCTCCGGTTATTGCAGAAATTTGTAAAGAACTTGAAATTTTAACTGTTGCTGTTGCTTCCAAACCGTTTTCATTTGAAGGCAAAAAAAAGGAACGCCAGGCATTAAAAGGATTAGAAGAACTTCAAAGTATAACTGATACTGTAATTACTATTCCAAATGACCGACTCAGGGGTATTGCACCAAAAGGTGCAAAAATGTTGGATATGTTAATTAAGGCAGACGAAATTTTACATCATTCTGTAAAAGGTATTTCTGACTTGATAATGGTTCCAGGTCTTGTAAATCTTGATTTTGCAGATGTTAAAACTATAATGAGTAAAGCTGGTAATGCCTTGATGGGAATAGGTTTTGCAAGTGGTGACAATAGAGCTGTTGAAGCTGCTGAAAAAGCAATTTCTCATCCTCTTTTAGAGGACATTTCCATATCTGGAGCAAAAGGAGTGCTGCTTAATATCACCTCAAGCAGTGATATAACACTTGATGAAATGACAGAAGCTTCTGACAGAATTTATGAAGAAGTTGGAGATGAGGCTGAAATTATCTGGGGGCAGGCAATTGATGACTCTCTTGGTGATGAGATGAGAATTACAGTGGTTGCAACCGGTATTAATCAGGAAGAAGATATAGAAAACACAAATATTCATAAATTTAATATCAATGCAAATAAAAAAAATGAAACTCAAGACAATTTGAAGAGCGGGAAATTAAGAACCCCTACTGAAGACGAACTTGCACACTGGAATGAATATGAAAGTCCAATCAAAAAAGCTGTAGGTTCTGGAATCTCAGGGAATTTTAACAATCCTTCCTATGATAGTGAAGATTTGGATATACCGACTTTTCTGCGTAGAAAAGCTGATTAATAGTGAATGAAACAACATAGCAAAAAGGTTTTAAAAAACAAGGACCTTTTGGCACTGGAGCGAGGCTTTAAACCAGGTAAGAGCAGAAGAGCTGTGCGTGTATGCCTTGTCTACTTAAATACCTATGAAGCAGGTATGTCAAGCCTCGGCTTTCAGACCTTGTATCGTTTAATGAATGATTTAGATCAGGTATCCTGTGAAAGGGCATTTTATTCTAAAAACTCAAACATTGGAAAAAGCTTTGAAACGAGCACAAGACTAAGTGATTTTGACATTATAGCGTTTTCAATTTCATTTGAGAACGACTATATTAATCTTGTACCACTCCTACAAGGTTCGGGAATCCCTCTTCGATCATCAGTTAGAAACAAATTCCACCCACTGATGATTGCAGGGGGTATCTCCTGTTTTCTGAACCCTGAGCCTCTGGCACCTTTTTTTGATTGCATGCTGTTAGGAGAAGCAGAAACGTTTATTGAAAAATTTTTTAATATATATAATTCATTTGAATCTAAGGATGAAATTTTAAAAAGCCTTGCTCGTAATCTTGATTGTGCATACATACCTTCATTTTATAAAGTTTCTTATAAAAAAGAGCATTTGCAATCTATTAAACCTTCCCATGACTTTGCCAATCATAGAATAAAAACAGGCTATGTCAAAAATTTAGACAAAATAAAGACTACAACTTGTGTACTGACTAAAAAAACAAGTTTCAAAAATACTTTTTTAATTGAAACAGGACGTGGATGTCCGCATGGATGTAGATTCTGCAGCGCAGGGTTTATATATAGACCCCCTCGATTCTATTCGAAAAAAAACATTATTGATTCAGTTAACAAAGGGAAAAAATTGACAAATAAAATTGGATTTGTCAGTGCAGCAGTTTCAGACCATCCCCATATAAATGAAATATGCGAACAAACATTGAAAAATGATTTATTGCCATCTTTTTCATCCTTTAGAGCTGATCTTCTGAGTCAAAATGTATTAAGCTCTTTAGGGAAATCATCAATAAAGACGGCTACGATTGCTCCCGAGGCAGGATCACAAAAAATGAGAGATGTAATTAATAAAAATATTTCTGAGCAAGAGATATTAGATTGCACAAATTATCTTGTTAAATCAGGCATTATAAATATTAAATTATATTTCATAATCGGACTTCCCTTTGAAGAAGAAAATGATATTGATGAAATTATTATTTTAATAAAAAAAATAAAACAGGTGTTTCTTGCAGCTTCGAAAAAACAGGGAAAAATTGGCACCATTACCATCAGCATAAATCCTTTTATTCCCAAACCGTCTACGCCTTTTCAATGGCATGGTTTTACAAAAGATAAAATTTTAAAACAAAGAATGAATAAAATAAAAAATTCTATTAAAGCCATTGCAAACGTTGTTGTTAAAACAGAATCAATAAAACAGGCAAAAATAAATGCCTTTCTTTCAAGAGCTGATCAAAGAGCTGCTGATCTTTTGGAAAACGCCTATAAACACGGATGGACACAAACTTTTAGAGATAACTCCACTTATATTGAATCAATTATCTATAAAAACTGGAACACAGATGATCTTTTACCATGGGATATTGTAGATACAAATTTAAAAAAATCTTTCCTTAAAAAAGAATACAAAAAAGCAAAACTTGAAAAAACATCCCTGCCCTGCCCTGTTAAAGATTGTAATGAATGCAAACTATGCAAAAAATAGATGCCGGAATAATCCATCAGTATTCAGATAATCTTTTTAAATACGGAATCTTACACAACAAATAACTTGTTAACCCATTTAATAATAGACCTGACAAATTCAACCATGGCATATATAGACTTTCACTGCCTGCCATAAGAATACCTGACACCCAGCATATTCCAAGAATAATTAACAAAAAAAGATTTCCTTTACCTTGTTTATTATGTTGCATTCATACCTCCGCAAATTGCATTTTTTAACCAAATGTTGAAAAAACTAAACACCAAAAACAAAAAAAACTACCGATATTCCCTGCAGCTCCATAGGACTTTACCAATAATCCTCACTCTTTCCATATCTTCACTATCTAAAAAAATAGGAGCATATTCATGATTATCACTGCATAGAACAAGTTTATTGGGATGCTTTTCAAGTCTTTTTACAAGAATTGTATCTTCAATACCAACAGCATAGACTGCACCTGCAAGTATATTAATTTGAGATTGATCCAATAAGACTATATCACCATCTTTTATCTCTGGCTCCATGCTATGACCAAATACTTCCATGGCAACCATACTGTTAACAGAACCCTTGCGAGAAAGCCATTCTCGTTTAAAGCAAAGCTGATCAACGACTTCAGAACCAGTTGCAAAGGATCCACCCCCGGCTGAAAGCATGGCTTTTACTTTAGGGACATATTTAAACTCTGAATCATCACTGTGTTTTGAATCGAGGAATATCCGATCTGTCCCAGTTTCAACCCACCTGGGATTCAACCCGAATTCTTTATATAATTTCAAAATCCACTTATCAGGAATTCTATTATTATTCCTCGCATGGGTAATACCTGATCGATTGATTCCAAGGGCTTTTGCAAGATCGTTCTGGGAATCTATACCAGTTGCTCCGGCAATTCTTTTAATCAATGCATCCACCTTATTTTCCGGCATTTACCCTCCTGAAAAATTTATTTTTTAATTTTCTCATGGTTCATGTTTAATTATTAATACATTTGTTTATAAATTGCAACAAAAAAATTTATTTTCCATAAAAACTAAAAGAATTTATTTTTTTCTTGAGAATATCCTCAATAAATTTTATAAGTGATATCTAAACTTAAAAAAACTGATCAAAAGAATAATTTGATCACAATGATGAAGTAAATATTGATAGAAATTAGGAGGTATTATGTCAACTTTAGTTTTTGGTCACAAAAATCCTGACTCAGACACTGTTTGTGCTGCAATTTCTCTTGCAGCTCTTAAAAAAAATCTTGGTGAGGACATTACAGCAGTAATCCCGGGTGCACTTAACCCTGAATCAACTTTCATTCTTAACAGATTCAATGTAAGCACCCCTGAAATTGTAACTTCTGTTGCTGGCAAAGATGTATATCTTGTGGATCATTCAGATCTTGCTCAAAGTGCTGATGATCTCAGCGATGCAAATCTTCTTGGCATTGTGGATCACCATAAGTTAGGTGATGTCACAACAAGCCAGCCGCTTGAATGCTGGATCTGGCCTGTGGGATGCACTTGTACCATTATTACAGAAATGTATAATTATTTTAATGTTGAGATTCCAAAAGATATTGCAGGAATCATGCTTTGCGCCATACTTAGCGATACAGTTATTTTTAAATCTTCTACATGTACAGACAAGGACAAAGCAGCATGTAAAAAACTTGCTGAGATAGCAGGCGAAAATGACTTAGAAGCTCTTGGTATTGAAATGTTCAAAGTAAAATCAGCTGTTGAAGGAACTCCAATGCGTGAACTTGTTGAAAGGGATTATAAAGACTTTGACATGAACGGCAATGGTGTTGGAATCGGTCAGCTTGAATTGGTTGATCTTTCAATTGTTGATGGGGTCAAAGACGATCTTGCAAAAGATATTGCAAAATTAAAAGAAGAAAAGGGTCACCACAGTGTGTTTCTTATGCTTACTGATATCATGAAAGAAGGCACAGAACTTCTTGTTGCTTCAGATGATGAATCTATTGTTTCAAAAGCATTTGACGGTGCAAAGGTTGAGAATGGGAGAGTATGGCTTGATAATGTTATGAGTCGTAAAAAAGAAATGGTTCCCAATTTTGAAAAAGCTTTTAAATAAAAATTATTACAAAGGCACAGAATACCATTGAATTCTGTGCCTTTTTTGTCTAAATCAACCAAACATAATTTTTTGATAGATTTTATTCCACAATTTAAAACTATTTTCCCCCAATTATGTCCATTTTTTGACAAAATTTGTCAAAAAAACTAATTTAATTCCCCAATTCTCAATTTCACCACCTATATATCCCGTCCTAAAATAAATATTATTATTAAATAAATTATTAAATTTTGTTTAAAAAAATAACAATTAAATAAATGGTCTGTTTTTTGCATAAAATTATATAAAAAACATTTGGAGGTTCCATGCAAACAAAATTAATAGCCGCATTAATTATTTTAGTTCTAATCGGAGGCGGGACATATTTTTTTCAAAAAGACAGGCAGAAAAAAGACCTCAGAAAGCACCATGCCGAACAAATCAAGCAGCTCTCAAAAGCTGCACAAAAAAGCAGTGCTGCAGGTCTTATGTATATGGCATCAGCAATCAACAGATACCATAAGGAAAAGGGCAAATACCCTGCAAGCCTTTTAAGGTTGTACCCTGATTTCATACCTGTTGAGTCTTTTATCACAAAACTCAAATGGCATTACCGCCCGACAAATGTAAGCTTTTTATTACAAAAGTCAGCCCCTTCTAGTAATATTTTTGCATCCATGGGTCCTAATCTACAATTAAAAACCAGTGAAAAACTTATAACAGCATCGGGTACAATGATTGCATCTTCCGGCACGACACCGCCTTCTAAAACGATAAACAATAAAAAAGGAAAAGCTACTCCTGGGAAGCAAAAAAAAGCAAACAAAATAAAATCAGACAACAAAAATACTATGGAAGACAATAAATTAGCCCAGTTATCACCCCCGCAAAACACATTAACACCTGCAATCAACACACCCGCAAGTAAAAAACATATTGATATAGAAAAAAAGACTGAAACCAATATAATCAGAAAAAGTCTTAGCAGACACGAACAATTTCTATCTGCATTTGATAATACGAACTTTTATATATGGAAAACCAAAAATGGCGTTATAGGGTTTAGCAACATGCAATACCCTGATGAAAAAGGTTTAGCTTTTTATATGGACCATAGCTGGATTGAATATGTTAATTAATTTTTTTCATATAGGAGGAAAGCACAAAATGACTAATTCCATAAATAATAATAAAGGATTTACTTTGATGGAATTAATGGTGACCATTGCAATAATCAGTGTATTATCAGCAATTGCTATTTCTAATTACATGCCCATGCGTGCCAAAGCCATGGATACTGCAGCACGTTCAGATGCTCGTAACCTTGTGGATGCTGTTGTAAATGCTGTCATGAACCATGCTGATGTTCAATTTACTAACACTGGTCCTGGTGGAGCCATCGGAGTCTTAGACAGCAGCGGGACCACAGCCAGAAAACCTATATTTGTTTTATCTAACAATGTTGCCGCAATAATTACCGGCAGTTCTGCCATGGCCCCTGGTGGAAACAATACAATTTTTACTGCATATGTCTATAATACAGGAGGGACTCCTGACAATAGCCCTCTTTCGAACAGTGGAAAAAAAGAATACATGGTTATGATTGATGCGAATGCTGGTACCATTGTTGTGCCTCAATGAATTTCATAACAGATTACACCACACCTGAGGCATCTTTGAGCTTCCTTTATTGCTGT
>CAZTEM010000007.1:44545-50180 GCA_964612755.1 uncultured Desulfobacterales bacterium
TTTCATAACAGATTACACCACACCTGAGGCATCTTTGAGCTTCCTTTATTGCTGTATCCTGTGAAAAGCCTGAATAGTATTCAAGTCCTCCATCTGCAACTGGCATTATATTTCTGGGGCGGATATGAACTTGTTCCAAGGCATCTACCTGTTGGATAATAGATTTTCCTGTCAAAACATTTAACGGGAGCTCAAAGGGAATATTATTTATCAAATAATGAATTAATACTGATGCTTTACGCCCACCATTTATTGCCGCGATAGCTGCAGAATAATCGCTGATCAGGTCGTCATTGGAAAAAATATTATATATTTTAATGCCTTCCCATTTCAACACCTCTGAATTTTCATTATCATCACACCTGTCGGAGTTGACAAAGCAAAATTCAGGAAAACGACCTGCTCCTATTATCAAATTATCCGCATCAAGGATATGTGTTTTACCAGTGGCTAATTCTTTGTACTCAATTTGAGTTAGGAGTTCATCTTGACCTGAAACCTTTTCAATCTCTGAATCAAATACAAATGAAACACCAAGGTTTTCTAATTTTTCAATCATTGCTTTATCCAGAGGACAATTGTCAATGGAGTTCCTTAAAATAATAATAATATTATGAACACCATTATTTTTTAAAATATCTACTGCATCGGAGATTACACCCCCTCCTTCTGCAATAACTACATTTTTTCCATAGGACAGACCTGAGATATTGTCCATGTCTGACCTTAACAAATCTATTAAAAGGGATCCGCCCGGAAAAACATTTGCAACCTCATTAATATCACCTCGGGCAACTCTGTGGTCCCAGCCGCCGCTTGCAATAAAAACAGCTTTAAACCCATCTTTTAATAAATCAGGAATTGTAAAATCCAAACCTGATTTATAATTGGTTTTAACTTTAACACCTGCTTCTAAAATTCCTTCGATATCATAATCTAAAACATCCAGTGGCAACCTTTCTTCTGGAATGGCAATTCTTAAAAGACCTCCCAGAACATCAGTTGCCTCCATTACAATAGGCTCATGCCCAAGTCTTGCACAAAAATATGCAGCTGACAAACCTTCGACACCACCTCCAATAATTGCAATTTTTTTCTCTGTTGCCGGAGCTTTATATGGAATAACTCTGTTTTTATTTTCTCTTTCAAGGTCACAGACAAAGCGTTTTAAATCATTTATGGCAACAGGCTCATCAGCAAGCTGCCGCCTGCATTCCATTTCACAAAAAGCAGGGCAAATTCTGCCTATTACACTAGGGAAAGGATTTCTTTCTTTTATTTTCTGAACAGCCTTTATATTATCACCTGTTTTTACACATCTTATATACTCTCTTATATCAATACCAACAGGACACGCTCTCTGGCAAGGTGTTATACATTCGTCCTCAGTATATTCACGAATAATTCTCCTGCTAGCTGAAGTAAGTGCGATCATATTTTTAGGACAGGCTTTTTCACATGCACCGCATCCAGTACATTTTTCCTCATCAACCTTTGGAAGCATATCATCTCCCATGGACAATGCACCAAAAAGACATGCATCAACACAGGTTCCAAGACCCAGACAGCCTATACTACATTCTTTCATCCCTCCAAACAATAAGTTTGCAGCCCTGCAATCACCAATACCATCATAATTATATTTGATCATAGTTTTATTCATGGGATAATAGCAGCCCGGGCTTGCATATTCTATTTCTTTTTCTGAAACAGAAACGCCCATTATTCCTGCAATTGCGATTGCAACATCAGCTCCTGCAGCAACGCACGAGTCAACGCCTGATTTGCCATCGGCTATTGCCTGGGCATTGGCTGAACATCCGGGATATCCGCATCCCCCGCAATTTGCACCGGGCAAAGCCTCATCAATTGCTTCGACCTTTGGATCAACATAAACATAAAAAAGCTTTGAGGCAATTGCAAGAATGCCACCAGTGACGACTCCAAGTCCACCCATCAAAATCAATGCGTTAAGCATTTTTCTCTCCCATTGAGTCTCTATATTTTTTATAAAACAATGCTACTTTTACTAAGCATTTAACCAATAAAAAGTCAACCTCACATTGACAATAGTTTATAAATATTGTACTCAAATTTATATGTATTGATTAAAAATAAACATACAATAATTGCAAATTGTCTTTTAGAGGACCCCCATGGACACAAACAATATCATTACCATTAATGATCACGATTTTGCCTTTGAACCAGGCGAGACAATCTTAAAAATAGCACAACGCAACAACATAAACATACCAACCCTGTGCTATCTGAAAAATGCGAGCCCCACAGGAATCTGTAACGTCTGCGTGGTTGAAATAAAAGACAATTCCGAACTCATGACTGCCTGTAATACAATGGCATCTCCTAATATGCATATTTATACCGAGTCTCCAAGGGTTATTGCTGCAAGAAAAGATACCATAAAATCAATACTTAATTCCGGCAACCACAATTGCGCCATAAGAGATTTCAACACTGCAAACTGGACCCAATTCCAATTAAAAGTTTTAAAAGAAGACGCAAACGATGATCTATGCCCTGCCTGGGGCGATTGTGAGCTTCAGAACCTTGCCTATAAATATCAAGTCACAACTAAAGATAAACCTTTATCTACCTCTCAATTTCCCATGGAAAGAGTAAACCCTTTTATAATAAGGGATTTTTCGCGTTGTATTTTATGCGGTAGATGTGTCAAAGCATGTCGGGAGATACAGGTAAATAATGCAATCAATTTTAACAATACTCCTGAAAACACAGAACCTGATTTTACAAAAATTACAAAAATAATTGCCGGCAATGATGTTGCGTTAAAAGATTCTGATTGTGTCTTTTGTGGAGAGTGTGTCCAGGCATGTCCCGTAGGCGCCTTAGTTACAGATAAAGCTTTTGACAAACAAAAATTTTTAAAACTTGAAACAACCCGCACTACCTGTTCCTATTGCGGTGTTGGATGCCAGATGGATATCATAAGTCAAAACAATAAAATAGTTGAGATAAAAGGAGCTGATAAAGATCTGCCTCCAAATCATGCAAGCCTGTGCGTCAAAGGGAGATTCGGTTATGACTTTGTTGGATCCCCTGAACGTCTTACCTCACCTTTAATCAAAAAAGACGGAAAATTTATAGAGGCATCATGGGACCAAGCCATGGACATTGTTGCCTCAAACCTCAATTCCATAAAAGCGCAATTCGGGTCAGACAGTCTAGGAGTATTAACTTCTGCAAGGATCACCAATGAAGAAAATTATATTGCCCAGAAATTTACAAGGGCTGTACTTAAAACCAATAATATAGATCATTGTGCCCGGCTGTGACATTCTTCCACAGTAGCCGGTCTGGCTGCAGCCTTTGGATCAGGAGCAATGACAAACACAATTGCCGATATTGAAAAAGCAAATCTAATCCTTGTAATAGGTTCCAATACCACGGAAAACCATCCGGTTCTTTCAAGCTTTATTAAAAGAGCTTCACTCAAAGGTACCACACTGATCGTGGTTGACCCGAGAAAAATAACACTTACAAACCATGCTGATAAATGGTTAAGACAAGAGCCAGGCAGTGATATTGCATTAATTAACGGACTTATGCATGTTATTATCAAGCATGACCTCCATGATAAGGACTTTATTTCCAGTCGTTGTGAAAACTTTGAACCATTAGAAAAAATACTTGAAAAATATACACCGGAGTATGTCTCCAAAATAACTAAAATAACTCCTGAAGAAATCATTGAAACCGCGAAACTATATGCAAAAGCAGAAAAAGCTGCCATCCTTTATTGCATGGGTATTACCCAGCACACAACAGGTACTGACAATGTAAAATCCCTTGCTAACCTTGCAATGTTGTGCGGAAACCTTGGAATTGAAGGCGGCGGTGTCAACCCTTTAAGAGGGCAAAATAACGTGCAGGGAGCCTGTGATATGGGTGGGCTTCCCAATGTTTTTACTGCATATCAAAAAGTTGATGATGACAGTGCAAGAACAATATATGAACAAAAATGGAGAACAACCGAACTCCCTCCCAATCCCGGTCTGCCTGTAACAGAAATGATTAATAAAGCAGCAACAGGAGATCTTAAAAGCCTTTATATAATAGGAGAAAATCCCTTAGTTTCCGATCCTGATCTTAACCATGCGGAAAAAGCATTTAAAAACCTTGATTTTTTAGTTGTTCAGGACATTTTCCTTACCGAAACAGCAAAAATTGCTGATGTTGTTCTTCCTTCATTCTGCTTTGCCGAAAAAAACGGGACATTCTCAAATACTGAAAGACGTGTCCAACGAGTAAGAAAAGCTGTTAATGCACCGGGGCAGGCAAAGCCAGACTGGAAAATTTTATGTGACCTTGCAACTCGTATGGGATATGAAATGAATTATAAAAACAGTGAAGAAATTTTTAAAGAAATCGCTGATGTAACACCTTCCTATAGAGGAATCACATGGGAAAGAATTGAAAAACAAGGCATACACTGGCCATGCCCGGATACAAACCACCCCGGCACCCCAATCTTGCACACAAAAGGATTCACGCGGGGTAAAGGTTTATTCCATGCCATTGATCATGCACCTCCCAAAGAAATGCCTGACAAGGAATACCCTTTTATTCTAACCACTGGTAGACTCTTATACCACTATCACACAGGCACAATGACAATGAAGTCAAAGGGCTTAAATCAACTTGCCAATGAGTGTTTTGTTGAAATCTCACAAAATGATATTGATAAACTTAAATTAAAAGATGGTGAAAAAGTTAATATATCATCCCGACGCGGAGAAATACGCGCAAGCCTTAAAGTATCGCCCAAAGCCTATGATGGAACAGTTTTTATTCCTTTTCATTTTTCCAGTGCAGCAGCAAACAGGCTTACAAATGCTGAACTTGATCCCACAGCAAAGATACCTGAATTTAAAGTATGTGCTGTAAAAATAAGTGCTTAAAAAAAATTATTACCAGGAATTCATTAATCCTATGCCAACAAATTTTGCCATCTTGTTCTGGAATTGATTAAACCTGTGCCCCACTACCTGAACAAGGTATCTCATAATTTTATAGCCAATTTTCGGGTCAGTATCCATGAGCTTATTCAACGCTGCACCATCAATTTTAATCACAGTGCATTTCCTGGACACACAATAAGCTGAGAGCCTCATTGTATATGGCGGGACAAAGAGTGACCAACCAAATACCATGGACTCTGGTATTGCCTCGCTATGGGATGAAACAGCATTTTTTTCCGAAGTCTGAGCTTTGTCAGGCATTTCAAATCTCAACTCGACTTCACCTGATGATACAACCCATAGATTCGCAGCTTCATCGCCTTCGACAAAAAGGCTCTGGTCTCTCTGAAATTCTTCTTCAGAACAAATTGTCTGAATTTTCTTTAATTCCTCGTCATTCAATTTAGAAAAAATTTGCAATTTTTCCAGACTGTCAAGGTTTATCATTTCATTCTCCCTTATTTATTAAATTCACTGGAATAAATAGTACACCTAATCTGCTCAAAACAATTAATTGTTATAATTTATAAATCAAAATTCAATAATGTGTCAAGAACAACCTCAGCAATTCTCGGTCAAAATTATTTTTAAGATTAACAAGTGTAATATAGTCAAAATATTTACATACAATT
>CAZTEM010000008.1:0-47815 GCA_964612755.1 uncultured Desulfobacterales bacterium
TCAAGTTGTCAAGACAAATATTTTAAAAAAAACTCTATAATATCAATAATTTTATGATACAATACCGAAAAATTATACTGGATAATTTCAACTTGATAAAAAAGGGATTCCACCCATGAAAAAAACTTTAAAAAACTTCTTTCTATTTATAATCTTTATAATTTCCCTGTTTGCATGTTTTCTTATTTATTCAACTACTACAGATTATAAACCAGCCCCAGAAACAGTGATTTATCAAGCTAAAGCTGATATAAATAAAAAAATCCCTTTAAAGAAAAAACTTAATTTTATGACATGGAACATAGGTTATTGCGGGCTGAGCAAAAATATGGATTTTTTCTATGATGGTGGTAAGAATGTCAAGCCACCGGAAAAAATTGTTAAACAAAATTTATCCAGCATAAAAAACTTTATAAAAAAACAAACACAAATTGATTTTTTCCTTTTACAGGAAGTGGATATTGATTCTACAAGGAGTTATGGAATAAACCAATATGATGAAATCAAGGCATTATTCCCTGAATTTAATTCAAGTTTTGGGAAAAACTATGATGTAGCATTTGTACCAGTGCCTATGACATCTCCTATGGGACGGGTATTATCCGGATTACAAACCCTTTCGGCATACCTGCCTGAATCTGTCATCCGGCATTCATTCCCGGGGAATTACCCGTGGCCCCAGGGACTATTTATGCTGGACAGATGTTTTCTTGTAAATAAATACCCTCTGGAAAATGGTAAACAATTTTTAATTATTAATACCCATAACTCAGCTTATGATAATGGGAATTTAAGAAAAGGGCAGATGGAATATCTTGCAAAATTTCTGACATCTGAATATCAAAAAGGTAATTATATCATTGTTGGGGGTGATTGGAATCAATGTCCGCCCAATTTTAAACCTGATTTTAAAGATAATATAATGGACAATAAAAACCGCATGAATATTAATAATAATTTCATGCCTTTATGGCAATGGGCATATCAAAATAAAATACCCACAAACAGAAGAGTCAATATCCCATATGTTAAAGGTAAAACCCGCACCACTGTGATTGATTTTTTTCTTGTATCTCCCAATATCGATGTGATGGAAATTAAAGGAATTAATTTAAATTTTGAAAACTCAGACCATCAGCCTGTAAGACTTTCAATAATTTTAAAATAAAATTTCTTTAAATAAATTAAATTCTGTGCATACCATATCAATGAGTTCTCCTGTTTTTTTTATATCAGAGGATTTAGCCTGGGATTCAAGGAGTGAAGCCGCTTGAGCAAGATGATCAGCTGTTAAATTCGAAGCCCCACCTTTAATTGAATGTGCTTCTTTTTTAATTTCTTCAATATCTTTGTTAACTAAAGCTGTCTTCATGCATTCTAGTTGCCGATCTACCGTCTTGCAAAATTCTTTAATAACTTTATCTATAAATTGCTGATCATTATCAAACTCGTTAAGCAAACGCATTTGATCAATGGGCAGGGATTTTGCATTAACTGATTTTTCACTTTTATCTATATTGTTTTTATCAATCCACTTCTCAATCATGGCAAAAAATTCTGATCTTCTTAATGGTTTGGACAAATAATCATCCATTCCCTGGTTAAGACACTCTTCCCTGTCACCCTGCATTGCATAGGCAGTCATGGCAATAATGGGAACTCTATCAGGCGCTTTTTTAACGCCTGCCAGCTCTTTTTCCAAATTTCGAATTGCTTTTGTAGCCTCATACCCATCCATTTCAGGCATCTGAATATCCATTAATATAAGATTAAATTGCTTTGTCTTAAAAAGATCTATTGCCTGTTTACCTGTCTCAGCAAGGGTCACATTTAATCCAGCTTTTTTTAAATATCTTAAAACAATCTGTTGATTTGTCGGATAATCTTCAACAAGTAAAATCTGAACTTTTCTACGTTCTTCATCTTCAAGGGAATGGCGCGTTATTAATGCGGGTTCAGCTTTTTCTATCTTTTGTATCTGCCCCATGACAAAAGCAATGATCATTTTTACTTCTTCTTTTTTAACCGGTTTTAGAAGATACCCTTGGATCCCGATATCTTTACATGTTTTACTATCTCCCACCATACCCATTGAAGTAATAATAATAATGGGAATTTTATCAAAGGCCGGTTGTGCTCTTACTTTCTTTGCAAACTCAAATCCATTCATTCCAGGCATTTGAAAATCAAGCAAAATTAAATCAATATTCAATTTTTCAAGCAATGACAAACCATGAACTCCATTATTGGCAATAAAAGGAAAACATTTCCAAAGTTTTAAATACCGTTCATAAACAGTTAAATTAGCCTTGTTATCATCTATAACCAATACACTTAAATTGCTTAAATCAACCTCTGATTTTCCTAAATGCCCTATATTTTTTAATTGTTTTTTAAATCTTATTGTGAAAAAAAATATACTGCCTTTATCCATCTCACTCTCAAGTCCTATTTCGCCACCCATGAGCTCTACAAGCTGCTTTGAAATAGCTGTACCAAGACCGGTTCCACCGAATTTTCTTGTGGTTGATCCATCAGCCTGTATAAAACTTCCAAAAATAGACGATTGCTTTGTTTTTGGTATGCCAATACCAGAATCCTGTACTGAAAAGCGTAATAAAACCTCATGCTCACAATCTTCGACCAATTCCCCCCTGATAATTATCTCACCTGTGGGAGTAAACTTTATGGCATTCCCTGCAAGATTCATCAATATCTGCCTTAGCCTTCCTGGGTCCCCTATTAAAAAAGGCTGGATCTCAGGCGCAAGAAAAGAAATCAGCTCAAGACCTTTTTGCTCTGCCCGTACGCGAAGGGCAGAAGCTGTATCTTCAACAGTTTTCCGCAAATCAAAAAATATATTTTCAAGCTCAAGCTTCCCTGCTTCTATTTTGGAAAAATCAAGGATATCATCTATGATATTGAGTAATGACAAAGTTTCATTGGTAATTGTTTTTAAAAAAAACTCCTGGTCTTTATCAGTCTTTGTATCCATTAGTAATTCTGACATCCCGACTATACCATTGATAGGGGTTCTAATCTCATGGCTCATATTTGCAAGAAATTCAGATTTTGCTTTTGTTGCTGATTCTGCCTCTTCTTTAGCTTTTTTTAATTCTTTTTCCGATTCAATACGCCGGGTTATGTCCGTTATAAAGGCAAAAGAGCCCGCAACCTTATTGTCTTCTTTAAATATTGTTGTTGCATCAACATGTGTATAAATAAATTTTTTATCCTTTGTAACAAATGTTAACTCATAATTACGATACTTTGTACCAGATATTTTTTTTAATTGGTCCTTTAAAATTTTTTTTGTTTTCCCATCAACAAAGTTTAAAGGAGACTTTCCTATAATCTCATCTTTTTCCATGGCCAGCATATTGCAAAATGATTTATTAACATCACTGATTATTAAATTATTATCAAGGTGCCAATACCCTGCGGATGTTGTTTCAACCAATTCTCTATATTTTTTTTCACTTGCCTTTAACTCCTCAGAATGTTGTTTTCTATCTAATACTATTGCTATCTGGCTTGATATTAAAGTTAAAATATCAACATCCTTTTCAGTAAAACATTCAGGATCTGAATAGCTTTGAGTAATAAGAACTCCAATAATCCTGTGTTGAGCTACTAAAGGAATACAAACCCATACCTCAGGCATTGTTCCCAAGCCTTTTATTCCCTCTTTCTCACTCATTTCAATAATTGCTTTCTTTTTTAAAAAAAGTGTTTCCTTATCCCTTATAGCTATTTGCGCAAGCGCCTGGGAGTTTGAAAAATTTGGTACTCCATCAATAAATTGGTCTGCATTTTGATCACATTTATCATAGCAATAAGGATAATCCATATAATCTTCTTTCTCATGATACACTCCAATAAGGAGATTAGGTACTTTAAAAAACTTTATCAATGCTGTATGGATTGTAGAATATAATTGTTCAGAATTGCTTATTGTGTTAATGGCATTTGCTATTTCATATAAAACAGAATTAATTTGTTTTTCTTTTTCTAAAATAATATTTGTTTTTCTTATTTTTTTATAGGCTTTATTCTCAATTATCTGTTGATTAACTAAAACAGTGCTTAAAATCACTGTTAAAAGAGATCCTGTTAAAAGCAATAGTGTTAAAAGCAAAAACGCCTGCAATAATCGATTTTGTAAATCTGTATATATAAATTCTTTTTTAACAAAAAGACTGAGAGTACCAACCCTTTCATGTTTATCCTTTGAAACAAAAATAATCTTATGTTCTAAAACAAAATATTGATCTGATTTTTTTTTAAAAGCGCTCTCACCAAGTTGAAACATTAAATGATGGCTGTTTTCTTTGATCCTAATCCCTGCGACATAGGGAACTTTTATTATTTTTTTCATCTGGCGATGAATAGATGATGAATCAGTATTCCAACCCGGGAATACAAAGGTTTCCACTTGCTTTACAATATCTTTTTTTATTTTATGATAAGAAAAAACCCCATATATAATTAAAAAAATAAAAAGAAAGCAAAATGCCAGGGAAATGACCATGGCAATAAATTTCAGCTGCAGACTTCTTGGTTCTAACAATCCCTTCATATTACCCTCAATTTTTGAATAACCATGATTGAAAATAACAAAAGAAGGGATAAAAACCAATAACAATATTAAATATTATTTGATAAACATTTCAATCCTTTGATTTTCGTTTTGCCAGATAAATATTCCCGCCGAAAATCAATATTGCACCTATCCACCCTGAAAATGATAAAGCAGGATCTGCAACAATAAAAGGTCCTAATATGGCAGCAAGAAGAATCCGAGTGGATGATATTATTCCTCCTTCAATTGCGGTAACATACTTAAATCCAATAGTAATAAGATATTGGCCTGCAATGCTGAATAATGCACAAATGAGAAGATATTTAAGGCTTGCAAAATCAGGAATATATATTTCATCATAAAAAATTAATACTATAATTATACTTCCCAATCCAAAAAGAAAAAAAAGTATTGTCTCTGTATCATTATCCCTGCGGCAAAGATTCAAATAAATCAATGCTATGGCAGCACTTATCCCGGAGCAAAGTGCCCATAGACTATTATATTGAAATCCCATTTTACCGGGGTCAAGTATCAAATATACCCCTATAAGAGATATTACAACAATAATAATTGAAACAATATCTCGCTGATTTTTTAAAACAAACCATGATATTATTGCTATAAAAAGAGGGTATGTCATATTAAGTATATTCGCCTGGGCAACAGAAGTTAAACTTGTTCCTTTAAAAAAACAATAAACAGCAACACAATTTGCAAGGGTTCTGCCAATGAGGTGTTTATATTTTTTGGGCTTAATTGACTGCTTCTTGATAATTATAACCATGAAGACAGCAAGAAACCCTGCAAAAAACCTTACAAAAACAAAAAAAGAAGGGGCAATATTCAGACCTGCCATTATTGACCATTTAACAACGACTGTTGCAAGGTAAAAACAAAAGGCAGATCCAAAAACAGCAAAACACCCTAATAATACAATATAATTTATTCGTGACTCTTTATTCAATTTAAATAAACCTTTAGGCTTGACAATTAGATATTTTTGTTTAATTAATCTATGCTAAAAATGGTAACAAGCAAATTTATATAAATAATAATTACAACAAGATTTTAAATAACATGCTTACTGATAATATAATAGATTTAATTGGCAATACCCCCCTGATTCAACTAAAAAATGAAAATATTCTTGCAAAAGCGGAATTTTTAAATCCTGGCGGCAGCCTAAAAGACAGAGTCGCTGTTGCAATGATTGAAGGGGCAAAAAGAGATGGATTTTTAAACCCTGATTCCATTATCGTGGAACCTACATCTGGTAACACTGGCATTGGGATTGCTCTTGTGGGACGCTTAAAAGGTTATAAAGTTAAAATTGTGATGCCTGAAAACATGAGCATTGAAAGACAAAAAATTATTAAAGCTTTTGGCGCCGAACTTATACTCACTCCGGCAAAAGACAATATTGAAGGTGCTGTGCACCGTGCAATGAAGATAGCAGCTAATGACCCACGAGTTTTTGTTCCCCAGCAATTTGAAAACCCTGACAACCCACGGGTACATTATGAAGAGACTGCAAGAGAATTATGGCGCCAAACCACAGGAGAAATTGACTGCTTTGTTTCAGGAGTAGGTAGTGGAGGGACTCTCCAGGGTATTGGAAAATTCCTGAAAGAAAGAAAACCAGATGTTAAACTTATTGCAGTGGAACCTAAAAATGTGTCAGCTCTTCTCGGGCATGAACCGGGACTGCACCAGATTCAGGGAATTGGGGATGGTTTTATCCCTAAAATACTTGACACCAGTCTAATTGATGATGTCCTTGAAGTCACTGATGATGAAGCCATTGAGACTGCAAGACAATTAGGACGAAATTTTGGTCTTCTTGTTGGAATCTCTTCGGGAGCTAATGTATGGGGAGCCCGCAAAATGGCAAAAACCATTAAGGGTAATATTGTAACCCTTTTATGTGACCGTGCTGAACGTTATTTCAGTACATCTCTTATGTAAACACTGAATTTATCAATCAAGGAACAACACAAATGATCGGAGACACACGACATTATAAGGTTAGGGTTTTTTATGAAGACACAGATCATTCAGGAGTTGTCTACCATGCAAATTATCTGAAATTTTTTGAACGGGCAAGGGAAGATTATCTTGGATATCAAAAACTCATTGATATGGGAGAAAAAGGTATTGGCTTTGCTGTGTATAAGGCAGATTTAAGTTATAATGAAGGTGCGAAATTCGGTGATGTCCTGGATATTGTAAGTACTGCACAATTTGATGGAGATTATCGTATTGTTTTCTGCCACGAGGCATGGAGAGAAAATAGTAAAAAGGCTGCGGTTGTTTCAAACCTTCAGCTTGTTTGTCTTAATAAAGATAAAAAACTTCTAAAGATAACTGACCTTAATCTTTTTTAAAAGATTTTAAACCAATTGTTCTTTCCAGCAAGTCATTAATGCTTTTTAAGTATTCTTTATTTTGACAGGGCTTTGACAGATGATCTATATTAATATCTTTTTGTTTTAATGCCTTTATGGATTCTAAAAACTCAATATTACCCGAAATAAAAAGAATGGGAGTTGTTTTATTAATTTTCCTGAAGTGATTGTACACATCCATTCCTGTGGTGGTTCCGGGAAGTACATAATCCAGGCTTATAAAATCATATGTATTTTTATTTAATAATTCAATTGCCTTATCCCCGTCAGCTGCAATATCCACATGGTGATTACAGGGTTTATGGGTTAATATTCTAGATTGAATATCTGCTATTGCAGGCTCATCTTCCACAAGAAGGATTTTTTTACCATAATGTGTTTTTGTTTTAGTGATTTCAGCTTTTTCTTTATTTGTCAGTTCTTTTTTTGTAACAGGAAGATATATGGAAAAAACAGTGCCCTTTCCAAGTTCAGACTCAACCATTATAGTTCCTTTATGCTGCTCAACATATTTTTTAATATTGGACATGCCATAACCTGTCCCTTTAACATCTTTATCATAGCAGCCTAAAATATCCTTGCTGCCCTTTAAGGTAAAAGAAGGCAGATAAATATTATCCAGGTGCTCTTTTGGAATACCGCATCCATTATCTTTGACCTCAATACAGATGCTCTCGTTAAAATAATTTTCTTTAACCCAGCTATTATCAATGCAATAGGTTTTAATAAGGATTTTAGGATTCTCAACCTTGCCCAAAGCATGGATTGCATTTTGAAAAAGGTTCACAATAGCATGTTCAATCATCCCTGAATCAGCAAGTAAACTTGGCAGATTTGTTTCAAATTCCTTTATAACTTTAATATTTTTTAAGTCTTTTTTCAATAAATCCAAAACAAGATTTATTTTATTATTGATCCCAAAGAACTCCTGCTTTAACTCCTGGTCCTTGGCAAAGGCAACCAGATTCCTTGTTAAATTTTTTCCCTGAACAGTCTGGTCAAAAATCAATTCAAATATTTTTTTTGTGTCCGGATTATCACAATCCATAATTGAGAGCTCGGCATTGCCCATTATAACACCTAAAATATTATTAAAATCGTGGGCTATTTTGCCTGCTATCTGTCCTACCAATGCCTGCTTTTCCTGGGCAGCAGCATATTGCTGAGCAATTTCTTTTTCCACCTCAGCTTTTTTGTGGGCTGAAATATTAAGACAGGTACCAAACAATTTTACAGCTTTTCCATCCTTATATTGAATCCGTCCATTGGTCTGAACATAGATAACTTCACCATCTTTACAAATCAAACGATATTCATTGGGAATAAGCTCTTTTTTTCCTGATGCAATACTATCCATAAGCCAGGTATTAACTCTTTCAACATCTTCAGGGTGATGGATCTCTTTATTCACCTTATTGATATCAATTTCATCATCAATATTAAATTTTAATAAATGGTACATGCCACTTGACCAGGAAGTCTCTCCTGTTAATATATTCCATTCAAAATCACCCATTTGCGCAATATATTGTGACATTAACAATTTACTCTGGCTTTCTTGTAATGCCTTTTCTGCAAGCTTATGTTCTGTAATATCAATCCCAATACTCAATATGCCATTAACTTTTCCAGAAGCATTTCGTAAAATATTATTACGCCAGCTTATAAGGCGTTCCAAACCGCTCTTTAAAACAATATGGTTCTCATTATGTGATGCCTCAGGAACACTCTTAAATGCATCAGCAACCACTTTAGATACTTCATCTATATTTTTGGGAGCAATAAAAAGTTCTAACCAGTTTTTCCCAATCACCTCTTCTTTTTTATACCCGGTCAACTCTTCTGCATATTTATTAAAAGTTATAATATTAGCAGATAAATCCAATGTTAAAACGATTATATTGGCAGTCTCAAGAAGATTTTCAGCAAAGTCTTTTGAAACAGTCAGTTCTCTATTTTTACTCTGGAGCTCTTCATTAAGGGATAAAAGTTCCTCATTACTGGATTCTAATTCCTCTTTAGCAGCCTCCATTTCTTCGTTAACACTTTGTAATTCTTCGTTGGTTGACTGGACTTCCTCATTAGCAGCCCACAATTCCTGATTAACCTCATCTTTTTCTTCAATAATTGATTGCAAATGTTCTTTTGCAAGCTGCAGTTCATTTTTCAAATATAATAATTCATCGTTTATAGTATTCTTTAATAAGGTGCTGCCTGGTTTCAAAACAGGAGATTCAGGTTTTTCAAATAAAATAAGGAAATTCATTCCATAGGCTTCTGAATCCATAGTAACAGGAATAACACTGATATCAGTAGTTATAATATTACCATTCTGTTGAAAATTAATATTTCTTTTCCTGACTTTTCCTTTTTTCTTTTTAACCTCTTCTATAGCTACATACAGATCTGGCATTAAACCTTCGCCTACCATTCTTGAAAGTTTGAGGCTTGCTTCCCCGTTAGAGGGACCAAGGTATGGGAATACATTCCCAATAAATTGGCTTATCTGCATATTATTGTCTATCAGCACACCCGGCGGAGAATAGTTATCAAGAAGAATAGTATCAATCTTCTGCCTAAGCCCTGAAAAGTTTATAATTCCATTTGGTGTTACCGAGAAACGCTCTGTAGTATTTCTAACTTTTACCATTTTTTTCAACTTTGGCAGATTCGAATAAACCGGGAATTTATAATTTGGCTTAACACTCAAGGTTCTTTTTGCATATAAATTGATTTTTTTGTCTGTCACATTAAAAAAATGCGGAAAGCGCCCCATGGTTTCAGATGTGCCCAATAATAAAAACCCGGACGGCTTAAGGGCAAAATGGAAAAGAGGGATCGCTGTTTCCTGAAACACTGCATCAAAATAAATAAGTACATTCCTGCAGCTCACAAGGTCAATATTGGAAAGAGGCGGGTCCTGGGTAATATTCTGTATGGCAAACACACACATTTCCCTGATATGCTTTGTTACTTTCCACCCATCAGAAGTTTTATCAAAAAACTTGTCAAGTCGTTCTTTGGATACTTCTTTAGCAATACTATCAGAATACAAACCCTGGCGTGCTTTTTTAATATGGCGTTCAACAAGGTCAGTACCAAAAAATTGTACTGCAGCCTTGGTTTTACTTTGTTCAAAAAACTCATAGAAACATATTGCCAAAGAATATACTTCTTCACCAGTGGAACACCCCGGTACCCAAATCCTTATTGGAACTTTTGCAGATCTATCCTCTATCATCTGAGGGCATATTTTTTGCTTAAGTATATCAAAAACATGGGGATCTCTGAAAAAATGGGTATAGGAAAGTAAAAGATCATCATATAGTTGCTCAACTTCATCATAATTTGATTGAAGATAAGCAAAATAGTCAACATAGCATGCCTGTTTACACAAAGTCATGCGCCGCGATAATCTCCTTAAAATAGTTGCATGGCGGTAATGAAAAAAATCGACACGGGAAGATTTAAGCAAAATAGTAAAAATATTTTTTAATGCTTTTCTTTCTTCAGGGTCATTTGGGAAAAAATTATCAGACTTAGTTGATATCAGGTTATTTAAATTTTCCTCTGTCATAAACTCCTCTATAATTACAAAAAGGTATTTTCATCTTATAGAAGGGACGGCTAAATTTAATCTACAAGAGCATTACCAAGGTTTTTCGTACCTGTCAAGGATTTCATATAATATGATTTTTAATTATTTTTTATTGCTTCTTCTAAAAAACTTTTTTCTTTTTTTGCAAGGTCTTTAAAATAAAGGGGATATTTTTTCTTTGAAGCATCCATGATCCTTTCAAAGGGCAAATCAGAAAAACTGCCATGGTCCTTTACATATTCCATATGTCTTGTTCCCTGGATATTAAATTCATGGAAAATAGAATCAGTTATCCCATCAAATTCAAGGGGTTTAACACCAACTTGTTTACAAAGGTTTATATCAAATGCAGGAGTTGCTTTTACCCATTTCTCATTTAGATAGAGTTCGGTAAATCCATGATAAATAAATAAATTAGTTCCCATAAGTGTTTCAAGTCTTTTGGAATTCAAATGATTTTTCACATCAGCCAGTCCAAGGCGGGCAGGAATTTTCCGGCTTCTGGCCAAGGCTATTAAAACTATGGCTTTGGCAACACAATATCCAAATTTCCTTTGTAAAATATTGCTTGCCACCATGAAAGCCATAGAATCTTCCATACTATAGGGGTCATATTTAATACCATCTCTCACAGCATAATAAAGCTTAATAGCATTTTTCAAAGGATCAGACTCATTGCGGCAAATTTCTTTTGCAAAACTCTTAATAACATCTGACTTACTATCAATAAAATAAGTGGGTGCGAGATATTCCTTAAAGCCATCGCTTTGTTCCATATACCATGTCCTTCACATATCAATTTATTATATCGTAATGATGTTAATTGCATATCGTGATATGACTATTTATCATTAAAACGCTTTTTTAAAAAAATAGTCAATAAAAAATTAAATATTACCTGAATTTTTATATTATTTCCAATTTAATTTATATACAAATCATCAAGTATGATGGTATGAATAAAATAGTCAGACAGGTTGAAAATTTTTAAATCAAACAGGCTTTGAATAATGAACAGATGCCCATGGACAACCAGTGAACAAATATATATTGATTACCACGACCTTGAATGGGGTGTCCCTGTCTATGATTCAAAAGCCTTATTTGCAAAATTAATTCTGGATGGCTTTCAGGCAGGCCTTTCATGGATTACTATCCTTAAAAAAAGAGATAACTTTTATAAAGCCTTTGATGATTTTGATCCAAAAATAATATCTGAATATGATCAAGGAAAAATCAACAAGCTTCTCAGCAACAAGGGCATTGTCAGAAACAAATTAAAAATCAATGCTGCCGTGACCAATGCAAAGGCTTTTCTTGAATATGAAAGCAATAACGGCTCTTTTTCAGATTTTCTCTGGTCCTTTGTCAAAGACCAACCCATAATTAATACATGGGAAACCATAGAACAGGTTCCTGCAAGCTCTGAAGAATCAGATGCCATGAGCAGGGATTTGAAAAAACTTGGATTCAAATTCACCGGCACTACTATCTGCTATGCATTTATGCAGGCTGTGGGAATGGTGAATGACCATCTTATAACCTGTTTCAGACATGAACAATTAAAATAAATAACAAGTTTTAATTATGGTTGACTTAAAAGTATTTTCAATTATAAATATATATTATATTTATTTAAGATATTGAATTAACAACAGATGGCAATAGGGAGACTTATGAAAATAAAAAAAATTGATCACCTTGGCATTGCAGTTTCCACCATTGATTCAGGTAAAAAATTCTGGCAGGACATAATGGGACTTGAGCTCAAAGGAACAGAAGAGGTTAGTGCCCAAAAAGTCATAACCGGTTTTATGCCGGTTGGTGAAAGTGAAGTTGAACTTTTAGAATCCACATCCCCGGATGGTCCCATTGCAAAATATATTGAAAAAAAAGGAGCGGGCTTGCAGCATATTGCCTTTAGAGTTGAAAATATTGATGAATCACTAAAAGAACTTAAAACAAAAGGCGTGAAGCTGATAGATGAGACTCCCCGCAATGGAGCAGGCGGAGCACGAATTGCTTTTCTTCATCCCAAAGCAACCGGTGGTATTCTTGTGGAATTGTGTGAAAAAGATGATTAGCATAAGCTGTCGTGGTTCAAAATAACTCTTAGGAAAGGTTAAAATTATGTCTGATAAAAATAATATTAACACCTGGAAAGAACTTGCTGAGAAACAACTTAGAGGCAAGCCTCTTGATTCATTAAATAAAACAACTCCTGAAGGCATTGAAATAAAACCTCTCTATACTGCTGAAGATCTTAAAAACATTGAATTTAACAATTCAATGCCCGGTGTTGAACCTTATGTAAGAGGTCCAATGGCAACCATGTATGCAGGTAGACCATGGACAATCAGACAATATGCCGGATTTTCCACGGCAAAAGAATCAAATGAATTTTATAGAAAAAACCTTGCCGCAGGTCAAAAGGGGCTTTCTGTTGCTTTTGATCTTCCCACCCACCGAGGATATGATTCTGACCATCCAAGAGTATCTGGAGATATAGGTAAAGCTGGTGTTGCCGTAGATTCCGTGGAAGATATGAAAATCTTATTCAATGAAATCCCTTTGGACCAGATGTCAGTTTCCATGACAATGAACGGAGCTGTACTCCCCATACTTGCAGGGTATATAGTCGCAGCAGAAGAACAGGGTGTAAAGCACAATCAACTTAAAGGAACGATCCAGAATGATATTTTAAAAGAATACCTTACAAGAAACACTTATATATATCCGCCAAAACCATCCATGCGAATTATTTCCGATATCATGGGGTATTGCTCCAGAGAAATGCCGGGATTCAATACAATCTCAATTAGTGGTTATCATATGATGGAAGCTGGAGCAGATTCTGTTCTCCAAACAGCTTTTACACTTGCAGATGGTCTTGAATATGTAAAGGCCGCTCTTGGTTCAGGTATGGATATTGATGTATTTGCACCAAGACTTTCCTTCTTTTTTGGAATAGGAATGAATTTTTTCATGGACATTGCAATGCTCAGAGCTGCAAGATTCTTATGGGCAGAAATCATGTCACAATTCAATCCAAAAAACCCAAAATCAAAAATGCTTAGAACCCATTGCCAGACATCAGGCTGGAGTCTAACCCAGCAGGACCCCTATAATAATATAATAAGGACAACATTGGAATGCATGTCTGCAGTACTTGGAGGCACACAATCCCTTCATACAAATTCCTTTGATGAAGCAGTGGGACTGCCCACGGAAACATCGGCAAGGGTCGCAAGAAACACCCAGATCATTGTGCAGGAAGAATCCCAGGTCTGTAATGTTGTAGACCCCTTAGGAGGATCATATTATGTTGAATCTCTTACCCAGAATATCATTGATAAAGTGCGTGTGATATTAAAAGAAATTGATGAACTTGGCGGCATGGCAAAAGCCATAGAATCAGGCATGCCTAAAATGAGAATCGAAGAAGTATCAGCCCGACGTCAGGCAAGAATTGATCAAGGCATTGATACAATTGTAGGTGTTAATAAATATCTTGTCGAGGATGAAGTCGATATTGAAGTAAGAGAAGTTTCTGAAGAAGTCAGGGATGAACAGATACAAAGGCTTGAGCAGATAAAAAGAGACAGAAACAAGGATAAAGTCAAACAAGCCTTAAAGGAAATCACAGAAAATGCTAAATCAGATGGGAACCTCCTTGAAGCCTGTATTAATGCCACAAGGGCAAGAGCAAGTGTAGGAGAAATCTCAGATGCAATGGAAAAAGTATTTGGAAGATTTGTTGCAACCACACAATGTATTTCAGGTGTATATGCAGCAGAAGCAGGAGACAGCGAGATTGTCGAATCCTTGAGAAAAAGAACAAAAGAATTTAAGAATAAAACCGGAAGAAGACCAAGAATACTCCTTGTTAAAATGGGTCAGGACGGGCATGACAGGGGAGTTAAAATCATTGCCACTGCCTATGCTGATTTTGGCTTTGACGTTGATCTAAGCCCAATGTTCCAGACACCTGAGGAAGCTGCAAGAATTGCTGTGGAAAATGATGTCCACATTGTTGGAGTTTCAAGCCTTGCTGCAGGTCATAAAACTTTAGTCCCTGCACTCATTAAAGCATTGAAAAAAGAGGATGCATCAGATATAAAGGTTGTAGTTGGCGGAATTGTTCCACCTGGTGATTATGAACTGTTAAAAACCATGGGGGCAGTTGATATTTTTGGACCCGGTGTTCCTGTTACAGATTCTGCGAACAGAACACTTAATGCAATAGGTGCGTAAATTCATGGCTGAAAAAGACCCTGAATTCTATATTCAGGGCGTACTAAATAATAATAGACGGATTATTGCAAAAACAATTACCCTGATCGAAAGCAGTCTTTCCAAGGATAAAAACAAAAGCTTTGAAATTGTAAAAAAAATTCTTCCCTATTCCGGAAACAGCATTCGTATCGGCATTACAGGCATTCCAGGCGTTGGGAAAAGCACTTTTATTGAAAACCTTGGTCTGTATCTGTGCAATATTGGTCACAAGGTTGCAGTCCTTGCTGTTGACCCCACAAGCCGTAAAAGCGGTGGAAGTATTCTCGGGGATAAAACAAGGATGGAAAAGCTCAGCCTGTGTGACAATACATTTATACGCCCTTCACCTGCCGGGAAAACCCTTGGAGGAGTTGCAGCAAAAACAAGAGAAGCAATGCTTGTATGTGAAGCTGCCGGATATGATGTGATTTTGGTCGAAACCGTGGGCGTGGGGCAATCTGAGACCAGGGTCTCCACAATGGTTGATTTTTTTCTGGCATTGCTCATTGCAGGCGCTGGTGATGAACTCCAGGGCATAAAAAAAGGGCTTTTGGAAATTGCCGATGCCATTGCAATAAACAAAGCTGATAATGATAATGTTGAAAAAGCTGAAAAGGCAAAAAAAGTATATGAAATGGCATTACACCTTGTGGCACCCGGCGCTTCATCCTGGATACCTCCTGTGCTGACATGCAGTTCAATCCTTGAAAATGGTACTGAAAATGTATGGAATGCTGTTTTAAAACATAATAAATTAACAAAAAAAACAGGAGAATTTGATCAAAAAAGAAAAGAACAGGCTGTGGAATGGATGTGGAACCTTGTTGATGACGGACTTAAAAAGAAATTTCTGGAAACAGATATAGTTCAAAAAAAAATCCCGGAAATTTCCAATAATGTCAAACAAGGATTAATTTCACCTTCAGCTGCAGCTGAAAAGCTTTTATCATTTTTTTAACAAATTATAAAAATTTAATATATTTAGAGGGAAACCATGAAAATACATGAATATCAGGCAAAAGAATTATTTAAGGGCTTTAATATCCCTGTACCTGAAGGATATGTCGCATTTTCAAAACAAAAAGCTTTGGATAATATCAAAAAATTTAAAACTTTTCCCATTGTTGTAAAGGCGCAAATCCATGCAGGAGGACGTGGGAAAGGTGGTGGAGTAAAACTTGCTTCATCGGAAAAACAAGCCATACAATTTGTCGATGAAATATTAGGCATGACCCTTGTTACCCATCAAACCGGACCCGAGGGTAAAAAGGTAAAAAAACTTTTAATTGAAGCGGGTCAGGATATTAAAAAAGAACTTTATTTAAGCCTTCTTGTGGACAGAGAAACTGCCAAAATCGTTATAATGGCAAGCAGAGAAGGAGGCATGGACATTGAAGAAGTTGCAGCAAAGACCCCGGAAAAAATCATAAAAGTATATGTTGATCCAATGATGGGAATATCAGGATACCAATTACGAGAAATAGCATTTGGACTTAATCTTCCCAAAAACACCTTAAAAGAATTTGGCACAATGCTTAAGGGTTTTTATGATCTTTTTATTCAAAAAGATTGCTCCATGGTTGAAATCAACCCTCTTATTTTAACTTCTGATGACAGAGTCCTTGCCCTTGATGCCAAAGTTGATTTTGACTCAAATGCATTGGGAAGACATAAAGAATTGATGGAGCTAAGAGACCTTGATGAAGAAGATCCTCTGGAAGTTGAGGCTTCTAAATTCAACCTCAATTATATTAATCTTGATGGCAATATTGGTAATATTGTCAATGGAGCAGGTCTTGCCATGGCAACCATGGATATAATCAAAAATGCCGGGGCCGAACCTGCAAATTTTATGGATGTTGGAGGTGGAGCAACAGCGGAAATGGTTGAGAATGCCTTTAAAATCATCCTTTCCGATAAAAAAGTTAAAGCTGTTTTGATCAATATATTTGGTGGGATATTGAGATGTGATATTTTTGCACAAGGTATTGTTAAAGCTGCAAAAAAAACAGGTATTGATATCCCTGTTATTGTACGCATGGAAGGCACAAATGTCGACCAGGGAAAAGAAATTCTCAAAAATTCAAATCTTAAATTAACAAGCGCCAGAGACCTTGCTGATGCTGCACAAAAAGTTGCAGCTGTTGTAAAATAAAGGAGGAAATTGCTTTGAGTATATTTGTAGATAAAAACACAAAACTTCTTGTTCAGGGGATCACCGGTAAAGAGGGAAAATTCCATACAGAGCAATGTATTGAATATGGAACCAATATTGTAGCAGGAGTTACGCCGGGTAAAGGCGGGCAGACTGTCAACTCTATTCCTGTATTTGACACTGTTAAAAATGCTGTAAAAAAAACAGGTGCCAATGCAAGTCTGATCTTTGTCCCTCCTCTTTTAGGTGCCGATGCAATCTTAGAAGCCATTGATGCTGACCTTGATCTGATTGTGGCAATAACTGAAGGCATACCTGTTTTAGATATGTTAAAAATCAAAAACCTTCTTGCCACAAAAAAAACCAGACTCATAGGTCCTAATTGTCCGGGTATAATTACACCGGACGAGACAAAAATAGGCATCATGCCCGGAAAAATTCATACAAAGGGAAATGTAGGTGTTATTTCAAGATCAGGAACATTAACCTATGAAGTTGTGGATCAACTTACAAAAAATGGTATGGGACAATCCACCTGCATAGGTATTGGTGGTGATCCTGTTAACGGAACAAATTTTATTGATGTATTGGAAGCCTTTGAAAATGACCCTGAAACCCATGCCATTGTCATGGTAGGTGAAATTGGTGGAAATGCAGAAGAAAAAGCTGCCCAATATATCAAAACCAATGTTACAAAACCGGTTGTTGGCTTCATTGCCGGACTCACAGCGCCTCCCGGGCGCAGGATGGGTCATGCAGGTGCAATTATCAGCGGAAGTAGCGGTACTGGTCAAGCCAAAATTGAGTCTTTACAGAACAATGGAATTGCTGTATGTGAAGACCTCGGAAAAATTGGTGAATTATGTAAAAAAACATTTAAATGACAAATAATCAGATGATAAAAATTCAGGAGGACAAATGGAAAATCTGGTTTTAGATAAAACAACAAAAAAAAGCAGAATACCTGCATGGCTTGATATCACTCAAAGCGGTACGGGTCTTGTGTTAGGTCTTTTCATGTGGGTTCACATGCTTCTTGTTTCAAGTATTTTACTTGGGACTCCATCTTTTAATTTTGTGGCAAATATGATGGAACTTTCTTTTCTGTCACCAAGCGGTGAAGGATATCCAATTGCAGTTGTATTTGCCGTACTCGGTATATTTATTGTATTCATTATACATGCAGGTTTAGGCATGCGTAAATTCCCAAGTTCATACAGGCAATATAAAATTGTGCGTTCTCAAATGAAATTGTTAAACCATGAAGATACAAACCTCTGGTTTTATCAGGCGTTAACAGGTTTTATCATGTTTTTCACAGGCTCGGTACACCTTTATACCATGCTTACGCATCCTGAAATCGGTTCTGTTCTTTCAGCAAATAGAATTTTTAGCTCAACCATGTGGCCATTATACCTTGTCTTACTTATCAGCGTTGAATACCATGGAGCCATAGGACTTTATAGACTATGCATGAAATGGGGCTGGTTCATGGGTGATGAT
Organism: uncultured Desulfobacterales bacterium; assembly: GCA_964612755.1. Classification (GTDB taxonomy): domain Bacteria; phylum Desulfobacterota; class Desulfobacteria; order Desulfobacterales; family Desulfobacteraceae; genus JAIOSM01. The sequence goes on from CAZTEM010000008.1 coordinate 18,522, forward strand.
GCAAAAAAAGCCCGAAAAAAACTGAAAAAGCTGAAAAAAACTTTAACAGGATTTTTCCTTATTCTTGGAATTCTATCCTTAATTGTATTTTTCCTGCTTGGTTTTAAATATAAAAATAAAAATCAGACTGAAATCGAGGCAAAAATTTCAACAAATATTACACAACAATATCTTAAGGGGTAATTGATGAAAGTTATATATACTGACTCACTTGTTATAGGCGGCGGCCTGGCAGGACTCAGAGTTGCCATAGCAGCAAAACAAAGAGGATATGATACCATTGTCCTTTCTTTAATCCCTGCCAAAAGATCCCATTCGGCAGCAGCCCAGGGTGGCATGCAGGCAAGCCTTGGTGCTTCTGTAAAAGGCTTAGGAGATGATGAAGATGTACACTTTGGAGATACAGTAAGGGGAAGTGATTGGGGCTGTGACCAGGATGTTGCAAGGATGTTTGTCAACACTGCTCCTAAAGCAATCCGCCAGCTTACAGCATGGGGCGTCCCATGGAGCAGGGTACAGCGGGGTGACAGAGAAGTTGTTATAAACGGGAAAAAAGTAACCATTACTGAAAGCGATGAAGCTCATGGTCTGATTAATTCACGCGATTTTGGTGGCACAAAAAAATGGAGAACATGTTACACCTCAGACGGTACAGGTCATACAATGCTTTATGCCATGGACAATAAAGCAATCGAGCTTAAAATACCGGTCCACGAAAGAAAAGAAGCTATAGCCCTTATCCACGAAGATGGCGTATGCAAGGGTGCCATTGTCAGAGACCTTATTACAGGACAGCTTACTGCCTATGTGGCAAAGGCAACAACTATTGCAACAGGTGGTTACGGACGTCTTTATGCAGTATCTACCAATGCTGTTATATCAGAAGGAATAGGCACTGCAATTGCCCTTGAAACAGGCATTGCACCCCTTGGAAATATGGAGGCTGTTCAATTTCATCCAACTGCAATAGTTCCGGTTGGTATCCTTACAACAGAAGGCTGCCGCGGAGATGGCGGGCTTTTACTTGATAAAGACGGATACAGATTCATGCCTGATTATGAGCCGGACAAAAAAGAACTTGCTTCAAGGGATGTTGTGTCCCGCCGCATGATAGAGCACATGAGAAAAGGCAAAGGAGTTTCTTCCAGGTATGGTGACCATCTCTGGCTTGACATAACCTTGCTTGGAGAAAAACATATAAGGAAAAATTTAAGGGAAGTCGATGAAATATGCCAATATTTTCTTGGCATTGACCCTGTAAAAGAATATATTCCGGTACGTCCCACCCAGCATTATTCCATGGGAGGCATAAAAACCAATTTCAAGGGCGAAAGTCTTGGGCTTAAGGGATTATTCTCCGTTGGTGAAGCAGCATGCTGGGATATGCATGGTTTTAACAGGCTTGGTGGCAACTCTGTTGCAGAAACTGTTGTGGCAGGTATGCTTGTTGGAGAATATGTAGCAGATCATTGTGCTGATACTCCATTAAAAGTTGACACAAAAACCATAGAATTTTTTCTTGAAAAAGAAAAAGATAAAATATCTAAAGTCTTAAACCGCAGTACAGGAGAAAACCCTTTTAAACTCAAAAAAGAAATGCAGAAAATCATGATGGATAAAGTTGGTATTTTCAGGAACCATGATGATCTTGCAAAAGCAGTTGATGAGCTTAAAATATTAAATCAAAAAGCTAAAAATATAGCTTTAAGAAACAGAATAAGTTCATCAAACCCTGAACTTGTTGAAGCAATCCGTGTTCCAAAAATGCTAAAGCTTGCCCAATGTGTTGCATATGGCGCTTTATTAAGAGAAGAAAGCCGTGGTGCTCATGCAAGGGAAGATTTTCCCCAAAGGGATGATAAAAACTGGCTGAAAAGAACTCTTGCCTATTGGAAAGATGATAATGCAGATATGCCAGAAATTGATTATGAACCCCTTGATATCATGAAAATGGAGTTACCGCCTGCTTCAAGAGGTTATGGCAATGATCAAACCATTGCCCATCCTGATACTGAAAAAAGGGAAAAAGAAATCGAAAAAATCTTAAAGGATAATCCGGGTGCAGACAGGATACAAATCCAGAAACTTCTAAACCCGGTTGATATACCGGAAAAATTTCAAGGACTAAACGAACGTGTTGGCAGGGGGTTTAAATAATGACTAAGGAAAAAAACAGAACTCTAATATTTGAAGTATTGCGATATAACCCTCAAATCAAGGGTGATACTCCAAAAATGGAAAAATATGAAATAGTTGAAGCACCGGGCATGACAATTTTCATTGCATTAAATGAAATCAGAGAAGAACAGGACCCTTCCATTCAATTTGATTTTGTATGCAGAGCAGGTATTTGCGGTTCCTGTGGCATGATAATAAATGGAGAGCCAAAACTTGCATGCAGGACACTGACTGCAAATTATCCCACAGGTAAAATAACACTTTTACCCCTTCCCGGATTTGAACTCATTGGCGACCTTTCTGTAAACACAGGCAAAGTCATGCGCCAGATGAGTGAAAGGGTTGAATCATGGATACATGACAAAGATGCTGAAAATGTTGATTTAACAAAACTTGAAGAACGCATGGAACCGGAAGTTGCCGATGAGATATACGAGCTTGAAAGATGTGTGGAATGCGGCCTTTGTCTTGCAGCATGTGCCACAAAAAGAATGCGGGAAAATTTTTTAGGTGCTGTTGGGTTTATGAGACTTGCAAGATATGCCCTGGACCCAAGAGATAAACGTTCCAACAAAGAATTTTATGAAATTATCGGTGATGACGATGGTGTGTTTGGATGCATGACCTTGCTTGGATGTGAAGATTATTGCCCCAAAGATCTTCCCCACCAGACCCAGATTGCCTATCTCAGGCGGAAAATGGCATTGGGTAAAAAATAAGGATAAAAAAATGACAGAATTTAAATACACAACAATGTTTCCTTTAGATGAAAAATCCATTGAGCCAACTAAATACAGGCTTATCTCAGATAAATTTGTCTCAAGTTCAAATTTTGAAGGAAAAGAAATATTGAAAATAGAGCCTGAAGCCTTGTCCTATTTGAGCGAACATGCTTTTAAAGATATTGCCCATCTTTACAGACCCACACATCTGCAAAATCTTAAAAATATAATTGATGACCCTGAATCCTCGGATAATGACAAATACATTGCTTTAGAACTTTTAAAAAATGCTGTAATTGCAGCAAAAATGGTTTACCCCATGTGCCAGGACACTGGAACTGCCATTGTCCACGGTAAAAAAGGTCAGCAGGTCTGGACAGATACAGATGATGAAAAAATGCTTGCAAAAGGTGCTTTTGATGCATATACCAAAAATTATCTGAGGTATTCGCAAAACGCCCCTTTAACAATGTATAAAGAACAAAACACAAAATCCAACCTTCCTGCCCAGATAGAAATCAGTGCCATTCAAGGGGATGAATATAAATTTTTGTTCATTGCCAAGGGTGGAGGTTCAGCCAATAAAACAGCCCTTTTCCAAATGACCAAAGCTGTTTTAAATTCTGAAGAAACCCTGATTAATTTTTTAACCGAAAAAATGAAAGCCCTTGGTACCTCGGCATGCCCACCTTATTATCTTGCCTTTGTTATTGGCGGCACATCAGCAGAAGCAAATTTAAAAACAGTAAAACTTGCTTCCACACGATATCTTGATAGTCTTCCCACAAAAGGCGATGAAACAGGTCATGCATTTCGGGATATTGATCTTGAAAAAAAACTTCATAAAAAAGCAAATAGCCTGGGACTGGGTGCCCAGTTTGGCGGCAAACATTTTTCAATGGGAGTAAGGGTTATAAGATTACCGCGCCATGGTGCGTCATGCCCTGTGGGCATTGGAGTAAGCTGCAGTGCTGACCGCCAGATCAAGGCAAAAATCAATAAACAAGGACTTTTTCTGGAAAAACTTGAAAATAAGCCTGAACAATATCTGCCTGCAAAGGAGCCTGCCATGGCAGACCCTGTTAATATCGACCTTAACAAACCCATGGACGAAATCAGGGCAGAACTCACTAAATACCCCGTGGCAACACGTGTCATGCTTTCAGGTAAAATAATTGTTGGAAGGGACATTGCCCATGCAAAATTCAAGGAGCTTTTAGATAGTGGCAAAGGACTTCCTGATTATTTAAAAAACCATGTAATCTATTATGCAGGTCCTGCTAAAACCCCTGAAGGACAGGCTTCAGGCTCATTTGGTCCCACAACAGCCCAAAGAATGGATCCCTATGTGCCAATATTCCAGGAACAAAAAGCGTCCATGGTCATGCTTGCCAAGGGAAACCGCTCAAAACAGGTCACAGATGCCTGTAAAAAATATGGAGGCTTTTACCTGGGTTCTCCTGGTGGTCCTGCTGCAAGGCTTGGTCATGACTGCATAAAAAAGGTTGAAATAATAGCCTATGAAGAACTTGGCATGGAAGCAGTCTTTATGATTACAGTTGAAAACTTTCCAGCATTTATAATTGTTGATGATAAAGGAAATGATTTTTACGCTGATCTTTAGCATTGTTTTATTCAGGCAGTAAATAAATAGCATTATTTGTTTTATTTATTTGCTGCCTGAATCATTTGTTTTTATTTTTTTTTCTTTTTCTTTACTCGAAGTTTATAAAATTCGTCGCTGCTCAAGGGTTTGCTGAAAAAATTGCCCTGAAGTTCATCGCAATTTAATGTCCTGAGCCTTCCTGCAATTTTTTTATTTTCAACTCCTTCCGCCACAACATTAAGATTCAAATTATGACCAAGATCAATAATTGATTTAACAATAACAGCATCATTCTCATTCTTAAGCATATCAGATACAAAAGATTTATCGATCTTAACCTCATTTACAGGAAGTTTTTTCAAGTATGCAAGAGAAGAATACCCGGTTCCAAAATCATCTATGGATATTTTGAGTCCCCTTGCACTTAACCTTGTAAGAATTTCCATGGCAAGGTCAGGATCTTTGATCATGGAGCCTTCAGTAATTTCAAGTATTACATATTTGGCAGGAATAGCATATTGAGATAAAAGACCAATTATAAGGTCTGGTAATTCTGTATCCAAAAAAGTTGTTGGACTTAAATTGATTGAAATACTCATCTTAAGTTTTTGTTTATGCCATTTTGCTGCCTGACTCAATGCATGCTTCAAAACCCAGACAGAAAGCAATCTAATGAGTCCTGTCCGTTCAGCCATGGGAATAAATTCTTCAGGCGACATAAAGCCATGTTCCGGGTGCTGCCATCGCACAAGGGCTTCGACGCCTTTAACTTTTTTTGTTTTAATATCAATTTTAGGCTGATAATAAAGCACAAGTTCATCATTCTCAATGCCCTGCCTTAGTTCACCCATCAATGTCAAGCGTTGGGGGTTGCTCTTATCAAGCTTATTTGAATAAATAGTATATTGTTTAGTGTTCTGCTTTGCTGCATACAATGCTGCATTAGCTCTTTGAATAATAGTATCTCCATTTTTACCGTGCTCAGGAAAAACAGCAATCCCGATATTTGCCTGGATCTCAAGTTGCAGACCTTCTATGGCAAAGGGTTCAATAAAGATACTCTGAATCTTCTTAACAACATCAATAATATTATCAACCTCTGCTATGCCCTGCAAAAGAATGGCAAACTCATCACTATCCATTTTTGCAAGCGTATCTGAACTTTGAACAACTCCCTGTAATCTCAATACGATCTGTTTAAGTAACCTGTCCCCACTATAATGACCTATAGTATCATTAATTTCTTTAAAATTATCAATACCAATCATTAAAAGACCAAGCAGTGTTTTTTGACTCATTCCTATGGGGATAGCCTGTTCAAGCCGATCAAGCAAAAGTATTCTATTGGGTAAATCAGTAACCGGATCATGGGTTGCATCATGGGCAGCTTTGTGTTCCAGGGATATTGTTATATCTCTTAAATCAGCAGTTTGATCTATGACCATTGTGCTCGCTTCATAAGCCATTATGGAACTTGTGTATTGTCCCCAGAAAGCAAAAATAAAAGGCATGGCATTTAAAAACCATAATGTAATATTAGTTTTCTGGGCTTTTACAATATTTTCAAGGGAAACTGATCCGTATTGAAAATAACTTGACAATAAAGTTGCAAGGATAAGAGCTGCTAAAGCAATAGACACGCCATAGATAGCGTACTTGGTAACCTTGGACTTCATAACCTTAACGTTTGTTCTAAAGGTCTGGCTGATATTATCCATATATTATCTTATTAAAAGCTATTCAGTAATAAAACACTTTATATCTTATCAAAGTGCCATATAGTATTATCCGTGTCAATATCTATTAATCACTCACAAGCAATTCTAAATCATTCGGGTTTAAAACCTTTTTTATTCATCTCCATGTCAAAAGGAATTGAAGCTATAAGTTCAAAAGGAAGATATATATCTTTTCTGTACTCTTTTAAATCTATTCTTTTAATATATTTTTTACATTTTTCGCAATAATCTGCTCTGATTCCTTTTTCAGTCTCTAAAGCTATATATTTCAATGTCATGCTCTCATTGTTCTTACAAAAAGGACATATAGCATCGTCTATTTTATATTCATGCCAGCAAAAGCTGCAGACCAGGGATCTTGACCCGTCCTTATCGGAAATAAGAGACAAAGCAGGAGCACTATTGCAAACAGGGCATCGACCATTCTCCATGCTTGTGGTATTTTTAACAAATTGAGAAATCATTTTAGAATTTTTCACAATAGAGGGTTTTAAAGCATTATATAAAATAAAATCATAAAGCTGAGGGTTAAACCCCTGACCTGGTTTAGAAAAATGTTGAACCGGAGAGTTGTCTTCAAGATAAGTTTTCACTATTGATTCAAAGGAAAGGTCACTTACGTCTAACGAATTTTTAATACTCTTTGCCGAGGGCTCAGGATTGTTTTTATTTTCTGCACAAATGTCACAAATTCCTCTAAATAATTTTTCTGAAACTTTAAAATCAATCCCAAAATCTTTTCTTCCAAGCAAAGGAAATTCTTTTTGATCAGTTAGAAAAGAATAGTCCTTATCAATCTCAGGATCTTCCATATATTGAAGTATAAATATTTTTTCGTAAAAATTTATCAAATCTTTGATAAAAGGTTTGTCATTTCTAATAGAATCTGCTGCTTTTTTAATTTGATCTATTATTGCATCATTCTCTTTTATATCCTGTTTCTCCATTCTCTTTACTCCTGTTAATTCATTATTTTTGAAATCTTATACCTTTATAATTAATAAGTGTCAAATAAAAGACATAGAATCAACAATTCTCCTTCAACAAACCTGACAATCACGCAGATATGTATATTATTTCATTATAATAACCAAAAAGACAAAATTGTATGTAAATATTTTGACTATATTACACTTGTTAATTTTAAAAATAATTTTTGACCAAGAACTGCTGGATGTTTATTATTTTTATTGACACGTTACGATTTTTTCATATATACTAATTATATTCTTCATCAAAAATTACGAATTATTGATTTTATTATCATACGATACTAAATGCATATATTTTTTAAAAAGGAGATTGCTATGAATACCAGTTATTCTAAAATTAAACTATTCCTTGCCCTTATTTTTACAATAGTTTTGTTTAATCAATTATCATTTGCTGCATGCATTGAGTGTGAAGAAGTTGCAAAGGGGAAAATACCTTTAAAATTTCTTGACAAATCAATAAAGACCCTGCCTTCCGGGGTTATTATCTGGGATAATAAAGAAGCCATGCAGGCATTGAAAAATAAAAGTGGTAAATATTTATGGGTAGACACGCGGCCTGCTTCGTTTTTAAAATTAGGAACAATAAAAAAAGCCGTTAATATCGTATGCGATCTAAAGGGAATAAACATTGCGAAATCAGATATGCCTCATGCAATGTCTAAGGAGCGGATAAAAGCCGAAAGCAAAAAAATTGACCCTGATATTAATGCTGTTACCATAATATTTTTCTGTCAGGGTCCAAAATGTCATCGGAGTTATGATGCAGCTCTCAGAGCAGTTAACGACTATAATCTTAATCCCTCAAAAATCGTCTGGTATCGTGATGGTTACCCTAATCTGGAAAAATATATTTTAAACAATCCAAAATTAAAAAGAAAAATATCTAAATATCTTAAAGGAGATGTTGTTAATAAATAAAATGAAGTCTCTATCATTGGGTATTAAAATCAGTTCAATCTTCATTATTTCCATGATGTTAATCTTTTTTGCATCGTTGTTTTTCTATTCCCAAACCATATCGAATCATAAAAAACAAATGGATATAATTTCCAATGATGGCTATTTAAGAGTCTTTAAAAGTGTTATTGATCACCAGAATACAATTTTTGACAAAGAACTGACGAATTTATTAAATATTGACGAATTAGTTCAATTCTTTGAAAATCAAAAGGATGCTTCTTCTGCAATGGTATTAAAAGGGTTGTTTCTCTCTTTAAAAGAAAAAAGAATAATTCGCTTTAATCTATACGATAAAAATTTAAAAATAATTCTGGAAAATAAAGATGAATCCCTTGAATCAAGGCCACAAAATCTCCCTGAAAATCTTTATAAAGGCTTTAATAAATGTGCAAAAGATTTTACATATTTCTTTTATTTCCGTGGAGACCAGAGCCATAACAGCAGCTCTGCCGTGGAATATTGCGGAGCATCTTCTGTTACAGATGATGATGACAACCTGTTAGGTTTTATTGAAATAGCTTTAGAGCCAGGAACATGGATAAACGAGCTTAGCAAAATTTCAAAATGTTCTATTGCTGCTTTTAATACCAATAATAAAAAATTTACATTTTCTACGAATAAAAAACTTTACGAAAAAATAATCCTGAATTTACCAAAAACTTTTAATATTAAATGTTCATTAATCAATAAAATTGAGAAAAAATATTTTCAATCTTATTTTCTCACCATAATTGAACCTGATAATAATAATATCAAAAGACAAAATTCTCTTCTATGGATAACAAAAGATTATACTGAACAAAAAAACACTCAAATTAAAACCCAGGAAATTATACTTACCTTTTTTATTCTTTTTATGGGAATCAGTGTAGCCATAGTTTATATATTTGTAAACCGCCATATTATTAAACCTGTTAATGTGGCAATCACAGGACTTGGTCGAAGTACAGATCAAATAAGAGAACACACAGCAGTATTATCATCTTCCAGCCAGGCACTTGCAGAAAAGACCTCTTCCCAGGCAGCATCAACAGAAGAGATATCAGCATCCCTTGAAGAAACAACTGCCATGACAGCAAAAAATACTGAAAATTCAGACACAACAAACCAATTAATGGCAGAGGCAAATACAATTGTCAATAAAGCTGATGAATATATGGAAAACCTTAGTCAATCCATTGCTGAAGTTTCCAAAGTTAGCAATGAAACTCATAAAATAATAACAAAGATAGAGGATATTGCCTTTCAGACCAACCTTTTAGCGCTGAATGCAGCAGTTGAAGCTGCAAGAGCAGGCGAAGCAGGAGCAGGATTTGCCGTTGTTGCCGATGAAGTAAGAAATCTGTCCACAAGGGCTGCCAAGGCTGCTTTGGAAACAGCAAACCTTTTGGAAAAATCTGCCAACGAAATCAAGAACAGCAAAACCAATGCTGATAAGACAAGTACCATACTAAAAAAAGTAGTAAAAGCCATAGATCAATCAGGCAGTCTTATTTCTGAAATTGCCATTGCATCCAAGGAGCAAAAAACAGGCATTGACCAGATCAATAGAGCTGTGTCTGAAATAGACAGAATAACCCAGGAAAATGCTGCAATCTCTGAAGAATCGGCAAGTGCCGCAAAAGAACTTGATTCCCAGGCAGATATCATGAAAAACCATGTGGCAGGTCTTATAAAAATAATAAAGGGCAATAAAAAAAGCAAATAATTAAATAATATTTAGTCTTTTCAAGGTTTTTCCCAAAGGAATACCGTTTTTATCATAGCCTCTGAGTTTATAATATTCTTTTCTCATTTTTTTTAAGGGCACAATTTTATTTGTTTTATCAAATTTTCTTCCCTGTTTTAAAAGTCTGTCCGGTAATATATCAGATTTTTGATCTATGCCCTCACAAGTATTCATATATCTTTCAAGCACATGAATCCTTTCGCCTGCCTTTATATATTCCTTAGTTGAAATATCAATGCCTGTAACGGATTTCCAGAAATCTTTATAAAGAGAAATGTCAACAAGACCAATTGCAAGGTCAGGAAAATATTGCATTAATGCCCCTAGAATAAAATCAGGTGTATATTTTGATAAAGGAGGTTCCATGAGAAAGGCAAACATTGTAAATTGACAGGTCTGCAAAGAATTAATGCAGCAGCCAAGGTCTTCAAGAAATTTAACCCATTTTGCCTTACCCTTAAAGGAATCAGGTTTTAAATATCCAAAATAAACTTCATGGGCAACAAGGTAAGAAGAAAGATGACATCCTCCTCTATTTGCAACAGCATAGGCAAGTCCCTGACCAAAGGAGCCCCTGGGATCATAGGCAGCCATTTCCATGCCCTTTACATGGATGGCAAAATCTTCTCCTCCATATTCTTTTGATAATGCCTTTGAGCCCAATGCCATTTTTGCTCCAAACCCATTTATGTTTGCAATATCAAAAAGAGCTTGTTCTATGCCGTGATCCGACCCAAATCTGAGATCAGATTGTACCAGATTTTTCAAGGCAGCTTCCATGACCCAGGCAAGGGTTCCACCTGCTGAAATGGTATCAAGCCCGAGTCTTCCGCACACATGATTAAGATGTGCAATAATGTCAAGATCAAAAATCCCAAGACTTGATCCCATCATTCCAATGGTTTCATACTCAGGTGCAGATAATTTCCCTGTTTTGAATATTCCTTTATGACCACAACGGATTGTACAGGGTTTGCAGGTATGGTGGGATAGGGAATGATTTTTTGCCATGGATTCGCCTGATATTTCCATGGCATTTTCATGCCTGCCGTCTTTAAAATTATTAACCGGCAAAATACCTGCTGAAAGACAGTCGCGTACATTGGCACTTGTGCCGAATTTTCTATACCTGTCAAGGATATTATTTTGTTTAATATATTTTCCAGACTTTGTTTTTATTTTTTTAAATAATTCAGGATCATAGGGCTTTATAAGGAATGCTCCGCCTTTTGCCCTGATGGCTTTAAGGTTTTTTGATCCCATGACAGCTCCCATGCCGCCCCTTCCCAGAAAACGATGACCAGAACCAATATTGGCATACCGCACAAGATTTTCTCCGGCAGGACCTATAACAATGGACTTATATTGTTTATTATCAAGCACTGCCTGGGTATCAGGGATTTCTTTGCCCCATAGATCCTTTGCATCCTTAAACTCAACACCTTGTTCTGTTATATCCAGATATATTGGTTCCAGAGCTTTCCCTTTTACTAAAAGCCCGTCCCAGCCTGCTGTTTTCAAGGCAAGTCCAAAAGGTCCCCCACAGGATGATGTAACCATGATTCCTGTAAGGGGCGATTTTGTGATGGCTTCAAATCTGCCGGAACAAGGTCCGCCTGTTCCCATTAACACCCCCGGCATAAAACCAATGATATTATCAGGGCAAAGAGGATCCTTACCAGGAGTCATGCGGTCAAACAAAAGTTTTAAACCAAGTCCCTTGGCACCCAGAAAAAGACGACGTTCTTCACTTTTTATCTTATATTCTGTAAAGGTCTTTGTTTTAAGATCAACTTCAAGTATCTTATTACTTGTTCCTGTGATCTCCTGCATATTTTTCCCTTTCTTAACATAATTTTATTCAGAGCTGTATCCTTTTTCCTGCATTTTCATATCAAAAGGCATGGATCCTAATAACTCCAGGGGATAATGGCAGTCGTGTCCATACTCCCGCAGATCAATTGTTTTAATATATTTTTTGCATTTATCGCAATAATCCGCCCTTATGCCTTTTTCGTTTTCGATCAGGCAATACCCAAGGGTTTTATTATTATGGTTACCACAAAAGGGGCAGGTAATCCTTGCTGTTTCCCATTCATGCCAGCAAAAACTGCACACAAGGGATCTTGCTCCGTTTTCTTCGGACAAAACCGAGAGTGCAGGCAAACTGCCGCACACAGGACATGCCCCTTGACCTGCCTGGTCTTGTTTGTTCAAATATGAAGCAATAATCCTGGAACTTTTAACAATGGAGGGCTTCATGGAATTATATACTATAAAATCAAATACTTCAGGTTTGAATTCTTTTTTTTTCAAAAAGAGTTCAGGTAAACCATGGTCTTTTTGCAAATAAATTTCTACCAGTATTTTAAATAAAACATCCTTTTTATCAATTGATTCAAGCATGGTACCTGCTGTAAAGGACATTTCTTTCCCACTATCTATGCAGATTTTACAAATATTTTTAAAAGTTTTTTCTGCATTTGTAAAATCAATATCAAAATCTTTGATATTAATACACGGGAAATCCTTGTGATTGGTAAAACAGGAATAATCCTTGACAATATCAGGGTCTGATTCATATTGGCTAAGAAATATTTTTTTATAGAATAATATTATTTCCTTAAAAAACGGCTTATCCTTTTCCAGGGCATTGGCTGAGTTTGAAATTTTTGTTAAAACAGACCTGTTCCATTGTGTAAGTTCTAATTTGGTCATAATTTTCTCCTGAGAATCAAATATCCTGGATAATATAGCAGAAGGGGTAGAAAATCTCTACCCCTTCCTTATACTGCACAATTAATACAGAATATTGCAATTAAACAAATTCTTTTATGGCCTTTATAAAGGGACTGACCATTTTTTCCAAAACCTGCTTCCGACTGAGAAATACTGGTTGTTTTGACCTGTTTCCAATGGAAGCTACAGCATCCTTTGCATAAAATCCAGGATCATGGGCAGTAAGGTATATTGTCTGCACCATATCAGAATCAAGCAGCCTTGCCTTGGGAAATTCTTTTTTGACTTTCTTAAGTCTCTGATTTGCAAGATCAAGCATTTCTTTACTGTCACCAAAATGCATGGCACCTGAAGGGCATGTTTTTACACATGCAGGTTCCTGACCATTCTGTACCCTGTCAAGGCACATGTCACATTTGGCAAGGGTTCCGTCCTTTGCCTTTCTCGGGATATTATAGGGACAAGATTCAATGATTTCATCGGCATCAAGGTTTTTAGTATTTGCAGTAAAAATTACTGCTCCTGTTGCAGGATCTTTAAATATTGCTGTTGGGTCCGATGCAGTATCGCGGCATGGTGGTTCTGTACAATGCCTGCATTGTTCAGGGAAAAAAAGCCATTCAAGTTTATTATTTATGATTTTTTCATTAAACCTTACAAGTTTATATGTTTGAAAAGATAAATCTTCAGGGTTTTCATAGGATCCTCTATTGGATGTTTTTTCTCCTGGAAGATCATGCCATTGCTTACATGCCACCTGGCATCCCCTGCATGCTGTGCATAATGTAGTATCTATAAAAAATGACTTGCTCATTTTTATTTCCTCCTCTTATTACATTTTCCGTACATTAACCAGGAATGCTTTGGTTTCAGGGATTCTTGTATTTGGGTCCCCGGCAGACGGTGTTAAAAGATTAGCACTATCTTCTTTGATCGATGCATCTTTTGAGCTGTCCGGCCATCTCCATCCATAATGCCATGGCACGCCAACCTGGTGAACGGTTTTCCCGTTTATTTTAAATGGTTTAAAACGTTTGGTTACAATGGCAGTACATTCAAGATCAGCACGAATGGATTCAACCATAACCCTTTCTCCGTTTTTAATATTTTTTTGTTTTGCAAGCTCCTCACTCATTTCAACAAAAACCTGGGGCTGCATTTCCATTAACCATTCCTGGGGACGTGTCATTAAACCTGTCTGCCAATGCTCTGATACACGATATGTTGTGCAGACAATATTGAATTTTGAATCAGGCAGTGCATATTTGTCAATATCTGTTGAATATGTGACAGACACTGGATTTTGCAATTGCTTTGCATAGAGCAGGTTCTTTTTAACAGGGGTTTCAATGGGCTCATAATGGGAAGGAAAAGGTCCGTCAGCTTTGCCAGGTCCAAATATCTGGGCATGACCGTGTTTTCTCATTATAAAGGCATATTTTGAATCTTTTCTCCTTGTACCGTCAGGGTTTTCCAGGGGATACCATCCGCCGTCAGGCACATCGCCCACCCATTTTTTGGAAATATATTTACCGTTTTTTACATCGCCTTTAAATTTGACAACCCAATCTTTTTTATCCCATGGTCTGCCTTGAGGATCCACAGATGCACGATTATAAATGATTCGTCTGTTCACAGGCCAGCACCATGAAAATTCAGGATAAAGACCTATATTATTGGGAGCATCTTTTTTACTTCTTCTTGCTGCCATATTACCTTTTTCAGTATAGGAATTACAATAGAGCCAATTGGCAGAAGATGTTGATCCGTCTGCCTGGAGCCAGGCAAAACTTGGAACCAGGGTTCCTTTTTTACATAATTTACCCTTAACCTTTACATCCCTTGTAAAATATCCGTTTATTTCCTTTGCAACCTTATGGGAATCATATTCACCATTGGTCTGGTAATCCCATTTCAAATTAAGAATAGGCTCGGAAAAAACTCCGGTTTTTGCATAGAGCTTTTTAATTTTATTACCGAGTTCCATGATAATATCGCCGTCTGATAAGGAATTTCCAAGGGGTTTTGGTCCCTGGTATCTCCATTGCATCCAGCGCCCGCTGTTTGTAATGGAACCTTCCTTTTCCACAGAAGCACATGCAGGCAGCATAAACACTTCTGTCTTGATTTCAGATGTTTTAACGCCAGGTCCTTTCCAGAAAGATCCTGTTTCATTATCAAATAAATTTACATTTACAAGCCAATCAAGTTTTTCCAGTGCTTTTCTTGTTTTTGCACCGTTGGCACCACTGCAGGCAGGGTTTTGACCCCAGGCAAAAAATCCCTGGATATCTCCTTTATACATATCATCAAATATATCAAACCATGAATAAGCCTTGCCATCATCAACCTTGGGCAGCCATGAATATCCAAAATCATTGGATTTATCTGCTTTTTCACCAAAAAACGATTTTAAAAGGCTGACCGAGTATTTTGGTGTATTTGCCCACCAGTTTGCACTGAGCGGGTCATTGCTTTTAGGGGTCCATTTTTTATTATAGGCTGCAAGATTTGTATTGGATGCCCTTGGGGTTTTTAAATATCCGGGCAGAATATGCCAGAGAAGACAATGGTCTGTTGACCCTTGAACATTTGATTCTCCTCTGAGGGCATTAACACCGCCCCCTGCAACTCCCATATTGCCAAGAAGCAATTGAATCATTGCCATGCATCTGATATTCTGCACCCCAACAGTATGCTGGGTCCAGCCCATGGCATACATAATTGTGCCGGCCTTGCCATTAGCTCCTGTTGCAGCATATGTTTTATATATTTTAAGAAGATCTTTTACATCGGTTCCTGTAATTTTTGATACTGTTTTTACATCATATTTTGCATAATGTTTTTTCAAAAGAGAAAATACAGAATGTTTATGCTTAAGAGTTCTATCAATTTTAGGGATTTTATTTTTATCCAATTGGAATCCCCATGTAGTTTTATCGTATTTTCTGCTCTTTGCATTAAAACCTGAAAATTTACCATTGGTAAATTTAAATTTTTTATTTACCAGAAATCCTGCATTGGTATATTCTGCCACATATTCCTTATTATATAATTTATTATCCAGGATATATTTTATCATACCGCCAAGAAGAGCAATATCAGTGCCTGACCTCAAAGGAGCATAGATATCAGCCTTTGATGAAGTCCTTGTGAACCTTGGATCAATACTGATCAATTTTGCACCCTTTGACTGGGCCTGGGTCACATATTTAAAAGATATTGGATGATTTTCAGCAGCATTGCTTCCCATAATAAGAATACAATCACTGTTTTTAATATCAATCCAGTGATTTGTCATTGCACCGCGACCAAACGACTCTGCCAGAGCCGATACAGTTGCGCTGTGTCAGATCCTTGCCTGATGTTCAATATATACAAGCCCCAAAGCCCGCATAAGTGCCTGATATATCCAGCATTCCTCATTGTCCATGGCAGCACTTCCAACCGATGCAATATTGGTTGTTCTGTTTACCACCTGTCCCTTATTATTTTTAAAGTTAAAAGCTTTGTCCCTGGTTTGTTTTACCTTTTGTGCAATTTTGTTTAAAGCCCAGTCCCAGGAAACTTTTTTCCATTCTCCGGAATAAGGAGCCCTGTACATGGGTTCGGTGAGTCTGTTCTGGTTTTCCACAAGCTGGCTTATGGCAGATCCTTTTGCACAAAGAGCTCCGCGGTTAATCACATGGTCAGGGTCACCTTCAATATTGATTACCCTGCCATCGCCTTTTTTGCTTGTGTGGACAATGGCTCCGCATCCAACTGCACAATAGCAGCAAATTGTGGTAGATTCCTTTGCATACTTTGTTTTGAGCATCTGGGTATGGGCTCTTGCTTCTTTCAAACTAAAACCAAGGCTGCTAACAGCAAGCCCGGCAGCAGTAGCACTGGAAATCTTAATAAACTTCCGTCGTGTAACCTGCATAGCTTTACTCCTTTCTTTAAAATTCGTATAAAGATTTTTGATATTAATCTCTTACAAAAATCAAACTCAAACCTTGAGTTTAATCCATAGCACATACAAGTTACAGAAAGGTTACAAAGCTGCAGGTTACACTATCGACACTGTTTTTTTGTACCAGTTCCCTACCATGTCATTTTTATTTCTAGAAAACAACTGCGCCTTCTTCCAATAAAATAATCATAATATTCTGTATTGGATTCTCTTAAAAAAGAAAGTATCAAAACATATTCTATGTTAAGATAGGCTTCTTTATAGTAAATATCAGAGGAGGAGATAAAATAAATGCCATTATCTTTTAAATCAAAAAGCCATGGAGATATTGCATTTGGTTTTTTCAATATTGAGTCAGACATATTGCTTTTAGAAAATTATTTTTTTTTTGCGAACAGGTTTTGTAAATGGATGGGTCAAATGGCAATTAAGGATGTGACCGAGCGTGCAACCTGGATGTATACTGTCAATGTAATAGAAAATTTGGATGATATTGGAGACCTTATGGGAGCCATCCATGGAGTGAGATTTACAGGATTCATAGGGAAAATATACAAACTGTTTCCTTTTCCATTGGACCCTAAAAATTTTAAGCAGAATCCAAAAGGATTTAATACTCAAAAAATTATCAATGAGGAACTTGATAAATTTTCCAGACAAACTGAACTAATCATTACTTTTACCAAAGAAAATAAAATCAGGATCGGTCCATATCTGTTTGACATACCAGTCTTTCATGAAATAATCAAATATGTCTGGCAGGGAGGATACCCCCGCTGGAAAGAAGAAGAAAGACCTAAATATGTATTAGAGATGAAAAAAAATATTATAGCAAGCCATAACCCGTTTTTTAAAGGTGCGTTATCTTGAAATATTTAAAGAAAAAACATTGATCAATGATCCATAAATTCTATGGTGACTTAATATTAGGAAAACCAATTTCCTGCTGTGGTCTATACAACAAGGCAAAACTAAAACCGGCTGAGGATTTTAGTTAAAGCCACTTTAATAATCATTACTCCTCAAGTGATTATAAATTTGTATGGTTTTATTATCCGGAGAAATATCAAGCTCTTTTTTAAATATATTTTTACACTCTTTATACATATTCAATGCTTTGTTTTTTCTACCTGATCCTGAATATATTTTCATTAATTCCTGGTATGCCCTTTCAAATAAGGGATCTATTCCTAAAATTTTTTCCCAGGTTTTGCCTGCCATATTATTTTGTTTTAAGGTTTTATGTGCCAATGCTTTTTTTTCCAAAATCTCAATAAATTTCATTTTCAAACGATTCCGTTTAGCAATGAGCCATTCCACATAAGGGTCTTCAATAAAATAATCTCCTTTATATAATTGAACAGCTTTATCATAAAATAACACAGCATCCTTAATTTGATTGTTTTTTAATTTTTGATCTGCTTTTAAACAATATTTTAGAAATTCGTCTATATCAATGGTGACAAGGTCAGCGTCAAAGGATATCAGGGATGATTTATGGATTATATAAGAATAACCAAAATTTTGATCAACATTAGGTTCTAAAGCTTTGCGAAGGCGGTGAAGATTTATTTTAAAATTCTTATTGCCTGTTTTTGTATTTGATTCAGGCCAGATATCTTCAATAAGAACATCCTTGGGGATTTCCTTTCCCCCGTGAAAAACAATTGCCTTTAAAAGTAACTGGGGCTTAACTCCTTCCCAGTTAAGATTTTCAACAAGTTTATCATTTTTAAATATATGGAACCCTCCCAATGTATTAATTTTAAGTTTTGGCAGAGCAAGTTTATAAATTTTTTTGAATCTTCCAGGGTCTGCTTTTTTATTTTCAGATAAAATTTTCTTAATCTCACAAGGAATATATTGAAAAAGTCTGGAAGATAAAACATGAACAATATAATCTGCAAAATTTTCATGGTCATCACAGGGTTGGGCAAGAACAACTGCCCTGGTAAAATCCTTCAGGCTCATCACATTAAAATGCAGATATTTTTCCCTGGCAGCTTTTTTTATGCCTGATGCAATATATTGTTCTGCTTTTTTTTTCTCATTTTTTTCCCACAAAACAAGACCAAGGGCAAAACTTGTCTCAGTATGGGAAAAATCTAATAAAATTTTTTTAAAATAATCAAAACAAAGATAGAGATAGTGTTCAGCCCGGTCAAATTTCCCCTGGTGCAAAAGAATAAAACCCAGAATCTGCTTTATCCAGAAAAGGTGGATATCGCTTCTTTGTGTTTTTTCCATAATGGAAAGCGCTTTTAAAGCCTGTTCTTCGCCGGCATCATATTTTTCCTGGTGATATAGATTCACAGCTTTGATGCCATGGGCAATACCCTTATAAAAATCATTGCCCTCAAGTATTGAAAAATCAGACAAATGTTCAAGCGTTTTTTCAGCATCTTTATAATTTTGAGTATAAATATAATACATTGACTTAGCTTCAATAAAGCCCGGGTAAAGAAAAAGAAATCCGAATTTTTCAATGTCTGATTCTGCTTTTATTAATAAATCTCTGCACTTTTCAAATTCACCTTTTTTCATGGCAAAATCAATATTAACAAGATTTTTTAATACCCTGTATTCAGGGTGAATTCCTTCTTTTGTTAAATTTTTAATTTTGGATAAAATCATCTCTGCATTGGTAAAATCCCCGGCCTGGACATATCCTAGAACCATTACAATGGAAGCATTTAATTTAAGAACACCATTATTGATCTTAGCCGATAGAACAACAGCATTCCTACAGGCTGAAATCCCCTTTAAAATATAGCCGTTCCCTGCAATATAACCAAATCCTATCTGCTGCCACAATAAAGTCCTTGCCCACACAAACCACATGTCAAAATCAATTGATTTAAGAAGATTTTCACCTTTTTCAATCCAGGTGGATATTATGTGAAAAGGTTTTCGCATGAACACATTGGCTTCTATCAGATAAGCAATGCATAAAATTGCTCCCCTGATATCATTATTTTTTTCAAACAGGGACAAGGCAATTTTAAAATCTTTAATATTCTGTTCTCCACCTTTGATGCGCCTTGTCATGGTAAGGTAAAAAATCAGCCAGGGATCCTTCCATATGAGCTCATCAGGAAGGTTTTTTATCCAGGTGTTAAGGTCTGCAAATCTGCCCCTGATAACAAAATCAGTTCCAACGATTTTTATTATTTTTGAAATATGGGCATTGTCCCTGCCCTCAATAAAATAATGCACAGACTCTTCATATTCTTTTTTTTCAAAAAAAATCATTCCCGCTTCAATATTTAATTTTCTATATTCATCCAGGCTTATTTGTCTTAAAAGCTTCTTTTTAAGAAAGGTCTTAAAAATTTTATTATACCGGTACACTGGCCACAACCCCGAAGAATCAACCCTCTGAATAAAAAGATTTCTTTTTTCCAATTGGTTTAAAATCAAAATATAATCGGGAATATCCCTGCAGAAATCAGCCAGCACCCGGGGATCAATCAATTCAAACAATGAAGTTTTCATTAAAAATTTTTTAGTGCTATCCGGCAGGGAAGAATAGATTTCCTCGGAAAAAAAAGAAAAGGCATTTTTGGCAATATGGTCAGGCAGATTTGTTAAATCAGGGGTTTTGCGCATTGATTCCAGAACCAGGGTAAGTCCGCCTGCCCATCCTTCTGTGGCAGCCTGAATTTTTTTTATCTTTTTTAAATCCAGGGTTTTATTATTTTTAAATCTTTGAAAAAATTCTTTTGTTTCATCAAGGGTAAACCTTAAATCTTCATTATTTACTACAAATATTTTTTTTTCCATTTTCATTTTTTCAATGGAAAAACACGGCATCTGCCTTGATAATAAAAATAAAGATATATTTGCAGGAATATCTTTTATAATATTTTGGATCAGAAAAAGGCTTGACAGGTCAGAGGACTTACCCTCAAGCACCTCTAAATCATCCATTACTATATTTATTTTTTTATCAATGGTGTTAAAAAGATCAATTAATATTTCACTATACCTTATAATATCTTTGCCAACACCCAAAGTTGCCTGGGAATTTTTTAAATTTTTAAAATATTCATTATCCCCAAAAGTATTGGCAAAGGCATTAAATATATAATCAAATAATTTTATATGATCTGATTGTGTTTTATCAAGGTGAAGCCATATGGTTTGATCCCTTGATAATTTATTTTCAGATAAAGAAAAATATGATGCAATAAGTGTTGATTTGCCCTGGGCAGCCTGACCCGTGATTAAAAAAACCCTTTTTTGCCTGTTTTTATCAAGAAGAGAAAAAAGCCTGGGACGTTCAAGTGCATCTATTACTTCAGGAACGTTGTATTTTTTCTTGGCATCTATCATATTTTGTTATTCATCGGTTTTTGCCTCAAGAATATCTGCAAACTTATTAATTCCTGCCATTTCAAAAAAACGGATATAATTATAGGAAAGACCTTCCATGGACACCTTGGCACCTTTATCTTTAATATCCTTAACAAAACTTATCAAAGCAGAAATTCCCGCCTGATTTATGGAAAAACCGTCATCAAAAACTATTCTTGCTTTGGTAAATTTATTTTCAGGTTCAGATTTTAAAAAATCCAATAATATATCCCTGGCAGACAATGATAATCTTCCTTGTATTTTAATGTTTACCATATCTCCTGTCTGTCTGGTTTTAAGGCTGAACTTTTCTGTTCCGGATCGGTTAATCCTTGTTTTTGCCCGGATCAATGCAGAATTCAAAGCCTGCCTTTCAACGGGCTTATTAATAAAATCAGATGCCGAAAGATCAAGAGCCTTAACAGCCTTTTCCATGTCACCATGACCCGTGATAATGATCACTTCACATTTGATATTTGAATTTCTTATATTTTCAAGGACTTCAAGACCGTCCATTCCAGGCATTTTAAGGTCTGTAAAAACAATTTCAGGTTTGATTTTATTGAAAAGTTCAAGCCCTTTTTCACCGTCTTCTGCAATGTAAACCTCATACCCATAGGCTTTTAAAAAAAGCTGAAACATGGAAAGAGTCGGTTTTTCATCATCAATTACAAGTATTTTAATCATTTTCCTTATCCTTTTTATCATGGGCAGGAAAAAGAATTTTAAAGGCTGCTCCCTTTCCCCAGGTTGAATCAACGATTATTGTTCCGTTATAATCCTTTACAATACCCTGAATAATGGGCAGCCCCAAACCCATTCCCTCTCCCATTTCCTTTGTTGTGTAAAAGGATTCAAATATTTTTTTTTCATCGCTTGGTTTTATGCCAATGCCATTATCAGATATCATAAGCCCAACATTATTATTTTCACAAAACGAGGATATTATTATTTTACCCCTGGCCATATTCATACTGGTCTCAATTCTCTGGTTTACAGCATCTTTTGCATTGGTTACAAGGTTAAATATCACCTGCTCTATCCTGTTATTATGGGCAAGCACCGGCGGGATTGACAGATCAAGGTCAAATTTAAGCTCAATATTCTGAAGGGTTATCTGTCTTCCGATAATCTTATTTACCGATCGTATACAATTATTAATATTAATTACCTCCCTTGCAAAATCAGCTTTTCTGGAAAATTTTTTCAGCCTGTTTACAATTTCGGCAGCCCTGGAAACCTGGGCGCTTATTTCATTAATAACCATATTAAAATCATCTTTATCAATTTTTTTATTTTTTTCATTCATCATCACAAGGTATTCACTCCCCATTTTTATTGCATTCAGGGGCTGATTAATCTCATGGGCAATACCGGCTGACATTTTTTCAAGATTTGTCATTTTACTTGCCTGGATCAATTGGGAATCCTTTTCAATGAGCTCTGTTATATCTGTTGTTGCCACGATCAAAGCCTTTGCTTCCCGGTATCTTGCAGGGCTTGCATGGATATTTACAAAAACAGAACCTCCATCTTTTTTATAAAATTTTATTTTAGAGCTTATGACAATGGACTTGCCTTCGGGATAATCCCTTGTAAATTTTTCAGGTTCAAGATTACCAAGACTTAAAAAATTTATACCCAAAAGCTCTTTTCTTTCATAGCCAAATAATTCCAGGGCTTTTTGGTTTGCATCAAGGATTATGAAATTTTGTCTGTTAATTACAAAAACAGGGTTTGGTCCTGCTGTAAAAAGGGATTTATACTTTTTTTCCGATTCCATGAGCTTCCGGGTGGATATTTTTATTTTTGAAGTCATTTTAATAAAAGAAGCTGTAAGCTTTCCGATTTCATCTTCTTTTGTGGCTCCAACCATGGGTAAGCTGTCCGGATTAATTTTTGACTCATTATCAGAGCCAATGGTGAAATCTCCGTGGGTGAGCTGGTCCGTATATTTTATTAAAGAAGAAACAGGTTTTGTTATATGCCTTGCAAGCTGATGGCTTATAAAAAAAAATATGATTGTCACAGCAGAAAGAAAGCTTAAAAAAAGAAGGCGCAGTTTGGATATCAATTTTTCAATATGGCGCTTATCCACACCAACCTGGACAGATCCTATTGTGTAAAGACCTTCTTTTACAGGTACAGCAATATGGAAAACCGAATAATCTGCAATATTTAAGGAATTAATACTTTTTTTTCTGCAATCAATATTTTCTGCAATATCTTTTAATTTATCAGGGAAAAATGTTGTAAAAGTATGGGCAAGTATATTGCCGTTTTTATCACTTAATATAAGATAATTTACAATATCCTTTTTATTCCCGAGCCTTGCATCATAGGCAATGGCAGTAAGTTCAGCCTTGTTTTTTGTCAAAATATATACCCTTGCGGAATCTGCAATGGTCTGGGCAATACCTGTTCCCCTTTTTTTCAATTCCGTTGTAAGACTTGATATGAGCAGCCATCTTGTAAAAAGCGCAATAACCAGGCTGACCAGAAGAATAAACCCAAGACAGGAAATAAAAATCTTATTTTTTAAGCTTAATTTATTAAAAAAATTCATTTAATTAAAACAAGTTCTTTGTTCATGATTTTTGTGAAATAGACTCTGTCAAGCCCCTGGTTATCATCTTTCCCAAAAGAGAGCCTGTTGGAAATCCCAAGATCAAAATCATTAATTGACTCAATTGCCTTAATAAATTTTTCCCTTGTAATATCTGCACCTGCTCTTTTTAACCCTTCCACAAGCACCCGGGCATTAATATAGCCTTCAAGCCCCACAAAACTTGGCTTGCTTTCAGGATAATATTTACCAAGTAATTTTATATATTCTCCGACTCCTGACAAAAGGGGTCTGCCAGGTTCCTGTTTTGGAGGCGGTACAACCTGGGTTACAATAACTCCTTCTCCGTCTTTTCCAAGCCTTCTTGCAAGCTCTTTGGAACCAACAAATGAAACATTGTGAAAAACAGGATAAAATTTTCTTTTTTTTGCAACCCTGATAAATTTTGCACAGGAATCATAGGTCCCTATCATGATAACTGCCTGGGCACCTGATTTTATTATTTTTCCAAGCCCTGACTCTATATCAAGGGTGCCTCTTACATATGAGCCTTTGGCAACCGGTTTTAAATCATATTGCTTTAAGGCAATTTCCGCTCCCCGCAATCCGTCAAACCCATATTCATCATATTGATAAAAAACTGCAATACGGTTGAATTTCATCTCTTTTACCAGCAAATCAACAGCAGCTTTTGTTTCCTGGTAATACGAAGCTCTTATATTAATAAGGTATTTATTCACAGGATATCTTAACCTGCTTGCCCCTGTAAACATGCCGACAAGGGGAATCTTTGCCTCATTAATCAAAGGAATTATCCTTACTGTGGTTGGTGTTCCAACATAGCAAAACAGGGAAAACACTTTTTTTTTAAGAATTAATTCCTGGGTATTATAAAGGCATCTTGCAGGCTCATATCCGTCATCCAAGGCAATAACTCTGATCTTTCTTTTATGGACACCACCTTTTTCATTAATATGATTAATATATGAAAGAGCGCCATGGAGCATCTGGGTGCCAAGGTATCCTGCATGACCGCCCAGGGCAAGAGAAGAACCAATAAGAATTTCATGGTCACTGATCCCGGTTGTATTCCCTGACAAAGACAAAGAATCATCTGAAGACCTGCACGAAACAATGAAAAGAAAAAAAAATAAAATAAAAATTAAAAAAGGTCTTAATTTTAATTTAGCCATTATAATCAGACCTTTTTTATAACTGCCTGGGATGTCTTACCATTTACCAATATCTTAACAGGTTGTTTAAAACTTAAATGTCTTAAAAAATCAGTTTCATTTTCCGAGGTCTGATTTTTAAGCCAACCATAATCAATAAAGTCCTGTCCCTTGTCCAGCACAGTTATATAACTGATGCCAAGGGAAGTAATATTCTGAAAAAAATGTGAGCCCTGGGACGGATCTGCTTTAATGCTTTCAATTGTGGTTTCAACCATTACACCCACATTGGAGATATCATTCCACGATACAGGGATTCCAAGCCATGGATCAGATGACCCCCATCTTCCCGGACCAATAAGCAGGTATTTCTTTTCCGTTTTATTAAATATTGCATTTAATTTATTGATTTCCCCTGCAATATCCATGGTTTTAGCCGAATCAAATTTTTCAGGATCAACATATATAATATCAAAGATATCTTTATACTCACCATTACCTAAGGACATGGTTGAAAAACAAAAAGCATCTTTTTTATCCTGCTCCTTAATTTTTATATCCATATTCTGCCTGTATCTGCCCATGGGTCTTATCTGGAGAAGAGAAAATTCAGGTCTTTCGCCGTCTTTTGGTGCAAGATTTACGGCAAATTCAATCTCAATGGAAGTTCCCATCCATTTACTTCCTATTGTTGTTATTTCTTCAAGTATTTTTGTCAGAGGAAAAGTATTATATTTTAAAACGCTTGCAAAGGTTAAAACAGGATAACCTGATTTGGAAAACATATCCCTTATTTTATTATCAGCAGGAAAATATGTTGATGAAAGTGACTGTATAACAGGATGAGAGACAGCATCGCTTATATCAATTTTTTCCACATAGGGATCATCATTGCAATCACTTGAAAATATTCGATCATTCTCAGGCTTTGCCATTTTCAAGGCATAAAAAAACGATTGGGCATTTTTTAAAATATCATCAACCTGGGAAAACTGGGGAAGGAGCTGGGGTTGTTTCGGGCAAAACCTGATAACTTTTCCTCCCTCCATAACAATTTTACCAAGACCAAGAGCTATATATGAGATACCGTCTTCAGGCTTAAGGCTTGCAATGGGATAAAAATTATATGATTGGGCTACGCCGGAAATTGATGGATAAAAATAATCCCCGTGGCGGCTGCCAATTAATTGCTGTATAACAACTCCCATTTCTTCATCTTCTATTCTATGCATTGTGCTTTTTGCATAGGATTTGGGTGCTTTTAAATATGTTGACGCATAAACAAGCTTAACTGCCCGCGTAAGACTTAAAAATCGCAAATTAAAATCAGGGTCTGAGTTTGGCAGCATATATGTTCTATAAAGCCCTGCAAAGGGTTGATAATGAGCATCTTCAAACAAACTTGAAGAACGGACTGCAATGGGAAATTCTGCATGCTCAAGATATATTTTTAAATTAGTCTCAAGCCAATCCGGCAGCTTTGCATCTAAAAATTTTTCAATTATTGTATTATCATCATAATTGACTGAGTCTTCAAGCAATAGAGCAAGATCATTAATGGTAATAAACGATTGAAACCCCTCTGTTGTAATAACAAGGGTTTTAGGAATAGTAAATTCAACATCAGGAAATTTTTCAAATAAAATCTCTGTTTTTTTGAGCTGGGATGCCATAAAGGCAAGACCGCGTGCTTTCCCACCCAAAGAGCCTTTCCCTATTTTAATAAAAGCTGTATCAGAATCAAATTTATTTGAATTAAAATCAATAACAACACCTTGGCGACGTCTTTTACGCCTGTTGTTAATCAATGAAATAATAAATTGCCTCATCTCTTTAACAATGGGGAAATCGTTAATTTTATAGGGTCTGAGTTTTAAGGCAAGATCTATTTCCGATCTTGCCATTAGCCACCTTGAAAAATCATTGTTCCTTGCATGGAACAATATTGATTCGTCAGGAATATCCGGTAAAAGCTTTTCGATTGTTCTCAAATCAGAAGCCCTGGCAATTTTTTTCCCATCCGGCATTCTAAAAACAAAATCACCAAACCCCAGAGATTTAACAAAAAATTTTTGAATTCTATCATTAAGGTTTAATGAATTTTTATTAATAAATACTGCCGGAATATTAGTAACCTTTTCCCTTAACTGCTCTTCTGTGCTCAAAGCCAGAAGAGGAAGGTCAGGGTTTTCTTTTTTTATCCGTGTTAAAAGCTCATACCCTGCTTTTTCATATATTTCCCCTTTTTTGGGAAATCTCATATCAGAAAAAACACTCAACATATATGGCTTATATTTTTTATAAAGGCTCCATGCCTCTTCATAATTCTGGGCAACAAGTACCTTGGGTCGGCCTCTCATGTGCAGTAACCTGTGATCTTCATTTAAAGAATCATCAATAACTGCCTGGGTCTGTTCCACTATCTGCTTATACAAAACAGGCAAAAACGCTGAAAAATGATATGGTGAATCCTCTACCAGAATTATGACTCTGACATTGGCATTTTTCGTATCAAACTCGACATTCATCATATCTTCGCGATTTTTTATTATTGCAAGGAGCAAATCAGCATTCCCACCCCATACATATACTCTATCAATGGCGCCATCATCTTTTCTATCTATATAATTATGAATATTACTAGTATTGTGTACAAGCAGATAAAAAGGAAGATCAGGATGTTCTTTTTTTAATTGTTTAGCAAAATCATTTATGCTTGCATCATCAAGACTCGGCATGGCAATGATCAGATCAAACTTTTTCGCAGAAAGCTTTTTAAAAGCCTTTTCTGCGGATGAGACCCAGGACAACTTAGGCGGTCTTGACAAATTAAGTCCTTGGTATTCATTGATAATCCTTGGTGCAAGTTTACCCTCCTCTTCCATGATAAATGCATCATAGGGGCAGGAAACCAAGAGAATATCCTCAACCTTACATTTCATCAACTCATTATAAATTTTAAAAAACGGGTCATATTGATCAGTGTTTTTATGTATTATAGTGTCCATGGAAAGAATATTACCCTGCCAAAGATTGAAAATCAAATATTTAAAATATTTTTCAGCAGTTCTCACCCGAAAATATAAATAAAACATATACCTGTGTATATTACTTAAAACGATACCAAAAGGCTTCTGCCGCCTTTTTTTAAAGGGCTGCCCAGAATGGTAAACCCGATATCTTTAATATTTTGGATTAAATTTTGAAAATGTTTTTTGGACACATGAAATATTGGCTCAACAATCAGGCATTTACCATCCTTTTTTAAAAATGTTTTCACTTCCTGCAAAAATTTATCCGGGTCAGGGGTCTCATGAACCATATAAAATGCAAGAACAAAATCTGCTGCCACGTCCTCCGGGTTGAGACCGATCTTATCCTGGGTACAGTTGTAAAGTGTAATTCTCCGGGAAAGATTTTGTTTTTTTGCCTTTTTCTCCACTATTTTAAGCATTTCAGGCTGAAGATCCACTGATATGACCCGACCGGTTTTTCCCACCATTTTAGCCATATCTATGGAAAAATACCCAGGACCGCAGCCAAGATCTACAACCGTATCCCCTTCTTTAATATATTCCCCCACTATTTTTTCAGGATTCTGAATGAGCCGGCGTAAGGCATTATCCAGAAAAAAAGCATGGCTATAGCTGCAAACATCGCCTTTGTAATCTTTGTTATACATATTACTATCCTCCTTATGTGTTTATGAGCTAAACACTATTAATAAAAAAATTTTACTCTATAGACTGAACTCTTCGTTTTAAAAAATCTTCAACCCTTTCTAAAAAATGAATAATAATACTGATTTCTTCGGATTTTAATTCTTCCATATATTTTAAAAATCCGCCATCCATTGTTTCATGCCAGTGTTTATGGGCCCAGAAAGCTGTAAATCCTTTTGCAGTTAACATCACAATTGACCTTGAAAGATTTTCAGGATCTGTCTTTTTAAAGGAGAACCCCTTTACCTCAAGTCTTTTCAGACTTTGTGAAACCGCACCTTTGGTGATGCCCAGGTGTTTTCCGATATCAGTAACGCTTAATCCGTCATTGTCTCCAATAATCTCAATCAGATGGATTTCTGAATGAGAAAGTAACTTATCAGTACCAAATTTTTTAGGTGCCTTTTCCAGCTGCCGGGTAAGATTCATTATGGATTGAAATTTACCATGCAGGATGAGCTTTTCTTTTTTCATGGGTCATAGTGTATATAACATATACGCTTTTGTCAAGAAAAAATTTATCTGCTTAGTTATTATAAAAAAATAAAAGGAAGAAGTGAGGCTTGGATATGCTTTTGCAGCTTAGGGTTTCACTTGAAACAGATGCGCTGCAAAAGCATATCCAAGCCTCACTTTACCCGATCTTATACCATAAAAGACAATATGACATTGTTGTTCTACAAATAATATATGAAGTTCCTGGAAATTGTGGGTTCTGACTGGGAGATAACAGGCTATATATTATCAAAATTATTATATTGTCCCAGAGTATCAGACAGGGCGAATCTTCCATTTATTCCCTATTATAATAATCAGATATACAAAATTGTATATAGATATTTTAACTATATTATA
>CAZTEM010000009.1:0-15998 GCA_964612755.1 uncultured Desulfobacterales bacterium
TGGCGCGCCCGGAGAGATTCGAACTCCCGACCCCCTGATTCGTAGTCAGGTGCTCTATCCAGCTGAGCCACGGGCGCGTGTAATATGAGCATTGTTTATATCAAGAATGGTTTTAAATTTCAAGCAATCTCTCTTTTTTCTTCTACAGCATGACAGGCAACATGAGTGCCATCCTCCAGTGCAAAAAATTCAGGTACTTCGGCTTTACATCTTTCATTGGCATTAACACATCTCTCATGGAAAACGCAGCCAGTTGGCAGGTTAACAGGTGTCGGTACTTCACCTTTAAGTTTGATATGTTTAGCTTTAGTTGCGCCAACTTTTGGTATTGCACTGATAAGTGCTTTGGTATAGGGATGTCTGGGATTATCAAAAATAGTCCTGGCATCAGCAAGTTCGCACAGGGTACCGAGGTACATCACAGCAACTCTTGTACTGATATGCTGTACCACAGACAAATCATGGGTAATAAAAAGATAAGTAAGACCTCGTTCTTTCCCGGCATCCATTAACAGGTTCAATATTTGTGCCTGTATAGAAACATCAAGAGCTGAAACAGGTTCGTCAGCAACAATTAATTGAGGATCAAGAATCAAGCCTCTTGCAATGCTGATTCTCTGTCTCTGGCCACCGGAAAATTCATGGGGAAATCTTTTTGCCCATCCCGGATCAACTCCTACTTGTTCCATAATTTTAATAATTTTATCGTTTATTTCTTGATTGGACATATTAGGATTATGGAATCTCAAAGGTTCCTCAAGTGTCCTCTGAACTGTTTTTCTGGGGTTCAATGAAGCATAAGGATCCTGAAATATCATTTGCATTTTTTTTCTAAAAGGCAGCATTTGTTTATGGGTAAGGTTATCAATACGGTTTCCATCATAGATAATTTGTCCTGAATTAGGAGCATAAAGACCCATAACCACTCTTGCAAGGGTGGACTTTCCACATCCACTCTCCCCAACTACACTTAAAGTCTCGCCTTTATAGATAGAAAGAGACACATTATTTACTGCTTTAACACTGGTTTTTTCAAGGTAAAATTTTTTATTTTTAAATTTGATTTGATCAAGGAAACCTCCTGAAATATCAAAATGTTTTACAATATTATTTATTTCGAGAATCGGTGTTGCCATTTTAAAATTTCCTTATCGCATATGACATGCAACTAGAGTTTTAGCTGCAGTCTCTTTTAGTTGTGGAATAACTTTGTAACAAATCTCATCTTTTTCTGAACATCGAGGGTTGAATGCACATCCTGGAGGAATTTCTGACAGTGTAGGCATCATCCCGGGAATTTGTGCAAGTTTTTCACCAGGCTTAATAACACCTGGAATGGATTTTATCAGTCCTTTTGTATATGGGTGCTGTGGGTTTTTGATTACTTCATTTGTAGGTCCTGATTCAATAATTTTCCCTGCATACATCACAGCAATTTTTTCAGTAACCTGGGAAACAACCGCAAGATCATGGGTGATTAATATCAATGCCATATTATCTGATGCACATAGTTCTTGTAGAAGATCCATGATTTCTGCTTGAATTGTCACATCAAGAGCTGTAGTGGGTTCGTCAGCAATGATTATATGAGGATCTGTGAGAAGCGCTATGGCAATAATAATTCTTTGCCGCATGCCGCCTGATAATTCATGGGGATATTGACCAAGCCTTTTTTCAGGGGAAGGGATCTGGACTTTTTTAAGTTTTTCAAGGGAAATTTTTCTTGCTTCATCTTTTGATATATCTTTATGGGCAAGTAAAGTTTCGATCATTTGTGATCCAATGGTAAAAACAGGGTTTAAGGTCATCATTGGATCTTGAAATATCATGCTTATTTCATTGCCTCTGATCTGGCGCATTTTTTCATCGGAATATGAACTTATTTCATTTCCATTAAAAATAATTTTACCTTTTGAAATATATCCGGGTTTACTGATTAAGTTAATAATTGAAAATCCAGTAACAGACTTACCTGCACCACTTTCGCCAACTAACCCGAGTTTTTCTCCTCTGTCCAAAGTTAAATTGACATTATTGATAGCTGTAATATCCCCGGATCTTAAGGCAAATTTAACTTCAAGATTTTGAATATCTAATAAAAGAGACATTATTAATAAATCCTATCCTTTGTATAGTTTTGGGTTAAGTACATCTCGTAACCAGTCACCAAGCAGGTTAATTGCAAGGACAAAAATAATTAGTAAAACCCCAGGGAAAAGTGTTATCCACCATGACCCTGAAAAGATATAATCAAATCCTGATTTAATAAGAGAACCAAGAGAGGGTTTGGTAACAGGCATACCCAGACCTAAAAAAGACAAAGCAGCTTCACTCATAATTGCATTTGCAACCTGTATGGTGGAAATAACCATCAAAGAAGTGAGAGAATTGGGTAAAATATGACGTACCATTATAACAGGTTTTGATAACCCAATAACTTTTGCAGCTTCAACATATTCTTTATTTTTTTCTCCCATAACCGAGGCTCGAATGGTCCTTGCATACATTGGCCATTCGGCAAAGCCTATAATCAAAATCAGAAGTGGAATGGCAAGTTGTTCGTATCTGCCTATTCCAAACATCATTTTAAAAATAGCACCGACTAATATTGCAAGCATGAGATAGGGAAAAGAGAATTGGATATCAGCAATTCTCATGAGTATGGAATCAGTCTTTCCTCCAAGATATCCTGCAGATAATCCCATAAAAATACCAATTAATGCTTGAAGGGTAACAGCTCCAATGCCTATCATGATAGATGTCCTGAGACCATATAACATGGTAGATAACATATCTCTTCCCATATTATCAGTGCCCAATGGAAAAGCAGAGTCTCCCCCATCAATCCAGGTAGGTGGAATCTCAGAATTCATAATATCTATGTTATTTGAATCATAAGGATCCATGGGAGCAATATAAGGTGCACTTATGGCAAGAAGTAAGAATAAAATAATAGCAGCAAAGCTTGCCATGGCGATTTTATCTTGTTTAAAACTATATAAGAAATAAGATTCTTTAAATTTTTGTATTGAACTTTTCATTTGGTTCCTGCTATTCTGACCGTGGGGTTAATAAATCCGTAAAAGATATCTACCACAGTGTTTACTAATACAAAGACACTTGCCACAATGACCAGATATGCAATCAAAAGAGAGATGTCTGCTCGTTGTATTGCTTCTAAAAACATAAAGCCCATACCCTGCCATTGAAAGACTGTTTCCGTAAGAATTGTAAAGGCAAACATGATTCCAACTTGTAAACCAAAAACCGTTACAACCGGTAATAAGGTATTTTTAAAGGCATGTATAAGCCATATGCGCATGGGAGCAAGTCCTTTAGCCCATGCATATTTAATATATTCAGTCTCAAGAACTTCCATCATTTCAGATCTTATGAGTCGTATAAATAAAGGCAGCATAATAGATGCAAGGGAGACACAGGGGAGAATAAGATGTTTTATCCCGTCAATGGTTAAAAAACCTGAGTTCCAATAACCGTTTCTAAAAATATCAACAGTTTCCCCCCTGCCATAGGAGGGCAACCACCCAAGAGATACAGCAAAAAGATAAATAAACATAATAGCAGTTAGAAAGACGGGTATGGATACTCCCAAGGTAGAAAACCCCATAACAAATCTCGAAAATAAATGTTTGGGTTTAAGTGCTGCAAAAACACCAAGGGGTAAAGAAATCAGTACGATTAATAAAGCTGAGCCGATTACTAACTCAATGGTTGCAGGGGCATGTTTGGAAATGACTTCAAGGCATGGCTTTCGGTAAATTAATGAGGTTCCAAAATCACCATGGAGTACATTTTTAACAAATCTAAAATATTGGGTAAAAAAAGGATCGTTTAATCCCAGTTGATCAGCTATAGCAGCTCTTTGAGCAGGTGTGACCCTTTCTCCTACAAGGTCACGGACAGGGTCTCCAATACTGCTTTTAATGGAAAACCCAATCAGGCTGATAACCAGCATGACCATGATTGCCTGAATTGTTCTTCTTATTATGAATGCAAACATAAATTTATCTTATATTGTGTTAATTTTAAAAACCAGGAGTCAGTTTTACCCGGCTCCTGGTTTATTGTTTTAATACTCTATTTCCTTTTTTGATTATTTAATTACAAGGTCACCAAAATAAGGGAAATTTAATGCATTTACAATTGGTTTGATCTTAAAATTTTTCTTGGCTGCATATGAATGATTCTGCCAATGGAAAGGTAAAAAAGCAGCATCATCATAAAGAATTTGTTCAACTTCTTGAAGCATTTTAGCTCTTTTCTTAAGATTAGTTTCTGATTGAGCTGCAATCACAAGTTTATCAACTTTTGGATTACAATAAGCACCACTGTTATATTGACCATAACCTGTGTCTTTATTAAAACACATTGTTAAGAATTCAGAAAAATTTCCAGAATCTTCAGTATCTGAATGCCATCCAATCATCATCATATCAGCAGATCTTTTATCAAATTCATCCCAGTATTGAGCTTTTGGCATGGTCTTAAGATTAACTTTAATACCAATTTTACCAAGCATCTGAGCTGTAGCTTCAGCGATTTTTGCGTCATTAACATAACGATCATTTGGAGCCATCATTGAAATTTCAAAGCCCTTTGCATATCCAGCTTTTTTCATAAGAGCTTTTGCTTTTTTAATACTATATCTTGGTTTAAGGCTTGATTTGTAACCTGCATAGCCTACAGGACTTTGTTGTGCAGCAACTGATGCAGTCCCTTTCATTATTTTTTTAACAATACCTGCATTATTTACAGCATAGCAGATAGCCTGACGTACTCTTGCATCTTTAAACGCTTTTACTCTGTCCTGATTCATCTGAAAAGTAATTATACGACCACCATTGAGTGTAACAAGATTAACTTTAGGGTCTTTTTCAATTCTTTTAAAATCAGTTGGTGGAACAGGAGAAATAAAATCAACATCACCTGAAAGTAATGCTGCAACTCTTGTTGCATTGTTTTTAATAGGAGTAAGTATGAATTTATCAACATTACCTGGAGATTTTGTATCCCAATAATCTTTAAAACGTGTCATCTCAAGCACAACGCCTTGTTCGAATTTTTTAACAACAAAAGGTCCTGTACCTGATTCGTTTTCATTGGCAAATGTATGAGTAAATTTTACACAAGCATCTTTAGGTTGACCAGTTTTATCAGTTCCAGTATAGAATTTGCTATCCATTGGGAAAATATAAGTTGCCATGTTGAGAAGAAGAGGATAAGCTTTTTTAGTTTTAATATCCACTGTATAATCATCAACAATAGTTACACTTTCAAAGGGTTCAAAAAGTCCTTTAAAATCGACACTTTTTTGCAGTCTTTGAAAAGACCATTTAACATCTTTAGCAGTTAGTGTGTTACCACTGTGGAATTTAACTCCTTTATGAAGATAAAAACGGATGGTAAGATCATCCAGTCTTTTCCATTTTTTAGCAAGACGAGGGACGATTTTATGAGCTTTATTCCAGCGAACAAGAGGATCAAAAACCCAGTGTGAAAGTTGAAGCATACCACCTGAAAGTTGAACCTGAGGATCAAGGGAAACAGGATCAGCATCAAGTCCTACTCTTAATGTCTTTGCACTTGCTGTGCAAGTGAAAGCCAACACCATAAATAAACTTAAACCTAATAAAAACAATTTTTTCATTATAATTCTCCCTAGCTATAATTAAATTACCAACTATGACTAAACAATAAGTTTGATGAAACTTAAAGCCCAGTCGTAAATATACTAAATTCAGTTTGAACAAGTATCAGAAAACCATTTTAAGGTCAAGATTTTTAGATAATAATTAGATAATAAAAAGATATTTGTTAAAATTTATAATTTTTTCCGTAAATTAATAAACTCACTTCGTTCAAAACCTAATGTTTTAAAGAAAGACAAAAGATCAATAGAGTCCCACATTACTGAGGAAAAAACATAATTTATGTTCTCAGATTTATAAATTTCCAGTATTTTATTGGCAAGTTTTTTACCAATCCCCCGACCCATATAATCAGGATCAACTCCCATGGAAACAATCCAGGCACTTTTTTCCAGACCAAATCCTGCATAAAGCACATTGCTGATCATATAGGCTACAATTTTATTGTCAATTTTTCCAACAATGCTGGCTTTTTTATTTAATCCACCAGGCTGTTCATTAATAATTATTTTAAAGTCGAAGTCTGTGTTTTCTCTTGATATAAGAGAACGTATTCTCTGAATATCAGCAGCATCTTTTTGTTCTATTTCACGAATTTGCAGATTTTTCACAAATGATCTCCATTCTATTCTACTTTAATTATTTTAACCGTATGACCTACCCAGTTTGGGGGTAAATAAATCCTGCCACTGTTTCCACTGGACTTTACTGTTTTTTCAATCATCTCTTCTCCAAAAACTTCAAACCTCACTTTTGAGAGTGTTTTAGATGATTTTTTAGTTGGTTCATTATTTTTTTTATTTACCATATATATTTTACCTTTATAAGAAAAGGTTAAGTTAATACTGAAAATTAACCAATTTGTCAACTTTTTACTATTTTCTAAGGTAGTAAGTATTAAAAAATAATAAAAAGGCAGATAGGAATAATGCCTATCTGCCAGTTATTGGTTGATCAAATTATAATAATGGAGGATACATGGCACTTTTCATAATAATATAGCGCATTGCCAGGTCTCCTGCAAAAATAAAAATAAGTCTTATAAAAATCAGACCGGCATTAATATTCCCGCCCCACATTTTAAAGGTTATTAAAAGAGGTATGATAAATCCTATAAATACAACCACACCGTAAAAGTATTTTGCAAGATCACCTTTTAGCATTCGGTCAATGGATTCTTTAGCAACCTCAGATGCGTGGTAAGTACCCCAGATGTATAAGAGTACAGAAACAAAATAGACTACAAGTAAGACTTCTGCCCAGAGTTCAAAGCTTTGTGCAGCAAGGTTCCCACCAAGTGCGGCCATAAATTGAAACATTTGACATCCGATCCATCCGCCGGAAATAATTGATAATGGAATAACCATGGTGGAGCTCCATGCAGGAAGAGCACGGATTACGTTCATGGTCATAAATCCATGGGATATTATTAAAAGAGTTAATATGCCCATTATCACATTAAAAATCGGATTGTAATTTGAGGTTACAATTTGAATAAATCCAAGAGCTGCAAAAACTCCAATTATCCACATGCCCCGAGACAGCTCGGAAGTCCTTGGTTTCATCAGCATACGCCAGGCTCTCATGGGGTTTCCCAAGTATAATACATGGACACCTCCACCAAGTATAAGTGCAATTAACCAACCCAGGATAAGACCTGTCTGATATTGATAAAAAAGTGAAATAAAATATAAACCCGCACCAATTTCAGTAAAGAAAAATGCAAGCCAGAGGAAAATTCCTTTGCGGTCGATCCATTCCTGCTGTGGCGTAGGGTTAACCATCCATTCATAAGGCTTTAAATCACTGCCAGTAGGATGGAACATAATCTTTTCAAGCTCATTTCTTTTTTTCATAATTGTTCAATCCTCCTTTTAGTCTTTATAAATTTTAACAGCAACAGCAGTTTCAACATTTCCGGTTATAGGATCATAATGTCGTAAATAAGATGGTAAAAGTTTACAAAAATTACTTCCTTTGCCCTTGGCAATAGGTCTCATGTCAGCCCATAATCCGCCTTGACCACATATTCCAATGACTTTTGGATGTTGAGCTTCCATTGTTTTTACAATACCATTCTCTTTTACTCCATATTTGTTTTCAATCCAGATAATATCACCATCTTTAAATCCTCTGTCATCAGCCAAACCCTTATTTAAGGTGATTGTGAATGTATAAGGACTCATCTGACTTACTTCATCAATTAAAGGATTTTGAAATGTTGAATTATTTGTATGGAGAATATCACGATAAGAAAAAGCCAATAGATCAAATTCATTGTCTAATTCTTTATGGGATGTGGGCCAGAACCAATTAGGAAGTGGTCCGTATTGATCCATATCCATTTCCAGTTCAAAACCTGTATCCTTCATTATTTTTTCAGCAGCTCGCCTGTCATGGATTAAAAATTCCATATAAACTGGACATCTTGTGGGCATATTCCATCTCCAATAGACATCTTCAATGGGTTTATGCCAGGTTGCAAATCCCTGTTTTTGAATTTTTTCCTTATCATCACCATAAACCCATGTCAGGATCCTTTCGCCAATTTCCTTCCATGTCAGGACTTCGCCTGGTTTGATCTGATATTTTTCATCTGTAATGCTATAATAATCATTAAGGCTTTCATTGTATTTATCTAAGACCCCTACACGATTTGCAACATCCAGATAAACATCCATAAAGTCTCTTGATTCACCAATTGGTTTTGCAACCGGTTGTTGTAGATGAACATACCAGTCTTCATAGGATGGACTTCCGTTAAAGAAAAAGCTGTCAATCTCAGAAGACCAGGTATCTTTTTCAAGATAGCATGTGTCAGGAAGAATAATATCACCAATTGCCTGATCAGTTTCATTTACCCAGATATCCATAAGTACGACAAAACAATCTTTAAAATTGTCAAACGCAGCTTCCCAGTCAGACTGGCTGATAAGGAAATTAACAGCTATACCGAAAATCATTTCAGGCTGAACTTCTTTAACGCCAAGTTTTTCCTGGATATAATTTTTTTCTTTGACATATGGGATATGAGAAAGAGTAGAATGAGACCAGAATTCAACACAGCCTGAATTACTGCAAGGGTAGCTGGGTGAATGAACAGGCCATGGATCATGGGAGTAAAATACTGAAGGAACAATAACTCCATCTTTACCAACTTTTGGGAGTCGTTCATAATGTCCACCAGGATATTTTGGTCGCCTTGAAGGCCATCCCATTGTTCCGCCCGGTACATCTTCTGCTCCAACAAGCTGGCTTATAAGATCAATTGCAGCTACTTGATGAATACCATTGGAATGTCCCTGGGAACCACGGAAAGTAACTGATGATACCGGTCTATATGGGAAAGTTTTACCATCAATGGTAATTGTACTTCCTATCTGAGCATTATCAACCCAGCTTTTTGCAACATCAAGTATGGTAGCAACAGGCACAGTACTGATTTTTGATGCCCATTCAGGAGTGAATTGTTTTAAGTGTTCTTGTAATGCCATAAAACAAGGACGACATTTTTCACCATTATATTCATATTCACCGGAAAGTGCAAAATCTTCAAAAGCTATTGACGGATCATCAAAAACCTTGATTTCTTTTGCTTTTTTATCAAAAACCAGAGGTTTATCACTTTCTTTCTCGCGGACAAATGTCCCGTCTTCTCTGATCAAGTAAACAAAATTTGTTTTTGCCCTGATATAAAGGTCATCAAACTCACCCCGGGTATTTAAAATATAATTTGCAATGGCAAGCCCGACTGCAGTATCTGTCCCGGGTAATATGGCAACCCATTGAGCAGCTTTGCCCCCTGCAAAATTACCCATAGGGTCAAATACAACTTCTTTTATTCCACGTCTTATGCCATCTGCCCTAAGTCTTGCATTGGTCATGGCTGAATGTCCTGAGCCAGTACCTTTGCTAGAGCCCCATTTTAAGACATATTTAGTATATCTCCAGTCAGGTGCAATAGACCATGCACCATGGATAAGACCGCCAAGCATATGGGCAGCATTTCCACAATGAAGGCTTCCACCACCAATTATAAAATTACCATTGTTTTGTATACCAAAAGCCTTGGCATAAAAGTAAAGATGGTTATGAGGACCATCACTTGCGCGCATTGTCTGGTTAGTAAAGAGAATTTTATTGGGATTGTCATCCATAATCTTCTTCATTCTGGTAGCTATTTCTTCAAGAGCTTCATCCCACTCAATCTCTTTCCATTTAGGATCAACATCAAAACCTTTTTCAGGATTTGTTCTTCTTAGCGGTTTTTTGATACGGTTTGGATCATGATAATACATTAACCCTGCAACACCTTTACCGCAAAGCCCGGCTCCTGTACCGCCCATTGTGCTTTCTTTAATACCTTCAATTTTGACAGGTACGCCATTTACCACCCTGACTCGTGCAGCACATCCACAATAGCAGACTCCACAGGTGGTATTTACCCATTTGTCTTCCCAAATTTCATCTGTTTTATAGGTCATATTTCCCCCTGTTATAATTAATCAATGTAATAAACTGCTGGTTGTGTGCCAAATTCCGGGTGCAATTGTTTACCATTTTTTTCCATGATGAGTCGTGAAATTTCACTTTCAGAATCATCAAGGTCTCCAAATACTCTTGCCCCTACCGGACATGCAATTACACATGCAGGAGTTGCTTCGTCATCAACCCCGGGTTTTAAACCTTTTTCTAAGCCTGCATCAACACGTTCGGTGCAAAAATTACATTTCATAACTGTACCGCAGGTGAAAGGATAGAGTTTTTCTCCTATCTTTTCGAACTCTGTTTTCCCTTGGCCAGGAAAAAATTCAGCATTCTTTTTTTCTTCATCATAGTATGTTCTTTGTTGATATGGGCAACTGACAAGGCAAGCTCGACAGCCAACACATTTATCATAATCAATGGAAACAATTCCATCTTCTCTCTGGTATGTAGCGCCGGTTGGACATGCTTCAACACAGGCTGCCTCTGTACAATGATTACAAAGAACAGGGTAAATAAGTTTCCTGCTTGTCGGGAACGTTCCACTCTCTCCAATCAAAACTCTATTCCAGAATACATTGGGAGGCAAAAAATGTTCTTCTTTGCAAGAAATAGTACAGCTCCAACAGGCAATACACCTTTTTACGTCAATAACCATTCCCCATCTAGCCATGGCAACTCCTTTGTTTTGTTTATCTAAATAAATTAAAAATTTATAACTTTAACTTCTTTAAAACCTCTTTTAGCACATGAGATATTTACATCAAGTTTTTTCCCTGAAAAATAATCACCAAGACCTTCTGCTATAGGTTCAAAATCAAGCAGCCCAGTTAAAGAAGCAAAAGCACCTACAATACATGTATTTGGTATGGCAAGCCCAATAGTTTCAAGGGCTATTTTATTAGCATCAAGATATCCTAATTTGGCAAGATTATCATTGGAAATATCAGGTTTTGAATCAGGTGTATTAAGCAGCATTGTACTGTTTTTCACAAGACCATCAAAAACTATTGGAGAATCTTGTTGGGAAGGATCTAATACAACAAGAATATCAGGCTCATAAATCTGTGTTTTTTCCCGAACAGGTTTATCACTAAATCTTCCAAAAGCAGTAACCGGCGCTCCTCTTCTTTCAAAGCCAAACATGGGAAAACTTGCACCATATTGACCTGTCCTGGAAAATGCACTGGCAAGTATTTTAGAAGTAGTAACAACTCCTTGTCCTCCTCTGCCGTGAAATCTGACTTCACTCATTTTATGTGTTTCCTCCTTTGTATTAATGCTTAGTCAGGTAACTGACATGTGCCGACAATGTTACTAAGACCTTTAAGCAGACAATATTCATAATCAATGTCTTGCTGCAGTATTTCCTGTTCATCATCATTTAAGTGTTTGAATTTTTTTATCAATTCCGTGTATGATTTGACAGGTTTTGGCTTTTTGACTTCTTTTGAAAGAGATATCTGACCATCTATTGCTTCCCATAAAGGAAAATAATTTGATTTAACAGCTCTTCTACAAGCCTCAATGGTCATGTTTGGAGCAAGCCCCCATCCTGTCGGGCATGGAGCAAACACATGCAAAAAACAAAAGCCTCTGTTTTTCATTTCTTTGGCTTTTAATAATTTTTTTGCAAGGTCGTCAAGATCACTTAAGGTCGCAGTCGCTGCATAGGGTATTTTATGCATTGCCATTTGAAGGGCAAGGTTGGTTCGTCTTAAATTTTTACCCCGGGCTTTGCTGCCAACCTGTGTTGTAGTCGTGCTGGCACCAAATGGTGTTGTGCTGCTTTTTTGTATACCTGTATTCATATATCCTTCATTGTCATAACAAATATATATGAATTTTTCATTTCGTTCAGCAGCGCCTGAAAGGTTGCCAAATCCTATATCTGCAGCAGTTCCATCACCATTAAAACAAATAACAGTATTGTCTATCTTTTTTCTATTATAATATCTTACAAGTCCTGTAGCATTGGCAGCAGCACCGGTCATTAAAGTACCAAAATAAGAAAGTTTGTGCCATGTTGCAGTATTTTGACCTAAGAGAACAGGTGCAGAACAGGATGGCGTCCCTGTAATAACAATATCATTCCCAAGAACTTGCGGTATGAAACGAACAAGCAGCTCCAATGTACATCCAGGGCAGAAAGCAACACCCTTTGAAAAAGGATCTTCATGTTTTAGGTGGTCTAAAACTTTTGTAAGTCGTGATTTTTTTGGTTCAGTCATATTATTCACCTCCTTGCTGGGGAGAATAGGATACCCATGTTACTTCAGGAACATCTTTGCCCTGGGCAAGATCATGGATCATATCAATCATTTTATTGATATTTGTTTTGGTAATATCTGTATTGGCAATGCCGTCAATAAAGCTTATAATTTTTGTTTCCGGCATTTCCTGGGCAAAGGCTTTAAGTTCTGTGTACATTGGACCGCCTTTAAAACCAAAAGCAAGGCTTCTGTCAACAACTCCAACAGCTTTTTTATCTTTAAGAGCCTGCACAAGTTTTTCATTAGGGAAGGGGCGGAACATTCTGATTTTTAAAAGACCAACTTTCAGCCCTTGTTCTCTTTGTTTATCAATAACGGTTTTAATTGTTCCACACATACTGCCGGAACCGACAAGTACAATATCAGCATCCTCAAGCATATACTCTTCAAGCTGCCCGCCATAGGATCTTCCAAATATATTGTCAAATTCTTTATCAATTTGATCAATTTTATCTTTAGCCCTTTCCATGGCCTGGCAGTGTTTATATCTTAGTTCAACATAACCATCAAGAATGCCATGGGAACCACAACCCATTTGTTCACCCGGTTTAAGTGTTGTTCTTTCAGGCTGATCATCAAGAACAGAGAGAAATTTATCAACATTTTCCTGGGTAGGTACATCAACGACTTCAGAAAGATAGGAAAGATAGAACCCATCATAATGGACCATGACAGGAACCTGAATATCATAGTCTTCAGCAAGTCTATAAGCTGTAATGACAGTGTCAATAACTTCCTGGCAGCTTTCTGCAATAAGAAAAATCCAGCCGGCATCCCGTGTTGATATCATATCCTGCTGACCTGAAGATACGGCAATAATTCCAGGGGTTTCGCGGTTAACATTAACCATAACAATGGGTGCTCGCGCACCAGCTGCTGCAAGTACAGCATCATACATAAAAGCAAGTCCCCATGATGATGTGGCAGTGAACACTCTTCCACCTGCAAGAGATGCAGCCATTACCGAGTTCATGGCAGAGTTTTCACCTTCAACTGTGATTAATTCAGCATCAAGCTCACCATTGGCATGAAATTTGGATAATTGTTCAATGATTTCTGTCTGTGGAGTAATAGGATAAGCTGCAACAACATCAGGCCTGGCAAGTGTAGCTCCAATGGCAGCAGCAGCATTCCCGGTCATTACTTTTAGTTGTGGTTTTATTTTTGTATTCATTTGAATTCTCCTTCCGGAACCATGGTGATTGCGTTTACAGGACATTCCTGAGCACAAATCCCACAACCTTTGCAAAAATTCAGATCGCATTTAAAATAAGTAGCTTGTTGTTCCATGATTTGAATAGGGCAATAAATGGCACAAAAACCACATAGTATACATTTTTCTTCATCGACAACCGGGCGTTCCGATCGCCAGCCACCAGTGTCAGAGCAAAGCAATTCAACCTTTGCATCGGACCAGGGGCCTTCAGTTTTAAAGTATTTGTTTAAAGACATGCTAAAAATATTCCTCCCCTCTTAATAAAAACCAAATAAATTGATATTTATTTGTGTGCTTTTTTGTACTTAAATAATAGCTACTATTTAGCTGTACTGTAATGGTATTTTATTGTCAAGGAAAAAATAGATGTGAGGCAATTATTTCTTTAGGAAATCTTTTTAAATTTTTCAGGGTATTC
This sequence comes from uncultured Desulfobacterales bacterium, assembly GCA_964612755.1. Taxonomy (GTDB): domain Bacteria; phylum Desulfobacterota; class Desulfobacteria; order Desulfobacterales; family Desulfobacteraceae; genus JAIOSM01. The sequence goes on from CAZTEM010000009.1 coordinate 14,062, forward strand.
GTGGGCAAGATCAACGTATAGCTGTTTGCCATACTTCCAGAATTCTTTATGTTCAGCCTTGATATTTCCAGCTATTTGATAGGGGACTCCTGTTACAATTTTTCCATCCGGGATCATCGCGTTCTTTGTTACTACACAACCTTCTGCAACAATGGTCCAACTGCCGATAATAGAGTCGAACCCAACCACAGCACCAATGCCTATAACAGCAAAAGATTTAATAAGTTTGCAATGTATAAGTGCTCCATGACCTATGGTGACACTTTTTTCAAGCTCAAGAGTGCCTTTAGGGCGTATATGAAGCACTGCATTTTCTTCAATGGCACTGCCGCTGCCTATAATAATTCTACCATAATCACCACGGAGGATTGCTCCATGACCAATGTAGCAATCCTCTCCGATGGTAACATCACCAATTACTCTTGCAGAGTCACTTATATATGAATTGTTTCCAATTTTCGGAATAAAATTATCATATTTATAAATAGCCATATTAATCCTGTTTATGGTGATTTGATCTACAAATCATGATTTATGACAATATTGTTAAAAATACACCAGCAGCAATAACAGTTCCAATAACACCTGCTATATTAGGACCCATGGCATACATTAAAAGATAATTCTTCTTATCTGCTTTTAAGCCTTCTTTATGAACAACCCTTGCAGCCATAGGAACAGCAGAAACACCTGCAGCACCAAGTAAAGGATTAATTTTATTTTTTGAAAAAAGATTCATGAGTTTAGCCAGTAAAACTCCTGAAGCAGTACTTATCATAAATGCACTAAGCCCTAATATGAAAATAAAGATAACTTCTTTTCTTAAAAAATTGTCAGCATTCATGGTTGCACCAATTGGTATGCCTAGAAAGATGGTGACAATATTCATTAATTCATTTTGAGCAGCTTTATTTAATCTATCGACCACGCCTGATTCTCTAAAAAGGTTACCAATCATAAACATTGCAATAAGAGGAGCTGCAGCAGGAATTAAAAGTATAATCAGGAAAGTTGAAACCAGTGGAAACCAGAGTTTTTGTTTTCTGCTTATTTTTTTAACTTTTTTCATCCTGATTTTACGTTCGGCTTCGGTTGTAAGCAATTTCATAATAGGAGGTTGAATGATCGGAACGAGTGCCATATACGAATATGCAGCAACAGCGCAACTGCCAAGTAATTGGGGGGCAAGCTTTGATGCAAGAAAAATTGTTGTGGGGCCGTCTGCTCCCCCAATGATGCCAATAGTTGCAGCTTCTGGAATTGTAAAATATCCAATAGCACTTGCAGCAAAAAATGTTACATAAACACCTACCTGAGCACCTGCACCTAAAAAGATAAGTCTGGGGTTTGCAAGCATGGGACCAAAATCAGTAAGAGCGCCTAATCCTAAGAAAATTAAAGGAGGTATAACTTCCCATGTAATACCATAATGATAAAATCTCCATAGAAGACCCTCATGTTCTGCCATAAGTCCTGCTAAAGGAAGGTTGGCAAGAAGAATCCCAAATCCAATAGGAAGAAGAAGAAGCGGCTCGTAATCTTTGGCAATGGCAAGATATATCAAGGTAAGACCAATTAACCACATTAAGAGTATGCCCGGGGTCAGATAAAAAAAGCCGGTTGTTTTATAGAGCATTGCAAAACTTGCATTCATTTTTTTGTCTCCTTATTATCAGATTCAAATATGTTTGCAATTGCACCCATAATTTTAATGGAAAAATACAATAATGCCATACCGGCAAAGACACCACTTATCCCGGCAACAAAAATAAATGTAGGTTGTGACAATTTTACCTCCTGTGAATTAGATTAATAATTTAATAGATTATTAAAAATCTATATTTTGTTTAACTATATGAAACACTGTTCCGTATTTTAATTGAGATTAAAAGAATATGTCAAGGATTAAATATGATTTTTATATATTCGGGGTAAAA
>CAZTEM010000009.1:16098-47082 GCA_964612755.1 uncultured Desulfobacterales bacterium
TGTGTTATATCATAAAGTTAAATTATCGGAGCAAAAAGATGGGACAGCCTGACGCAAAGCTTAAAGATCCAGGGTTTGTTTTCATAATCCTCTATTCCAGACTCTTGACAATTTTTAAAATCAAGCTCAAGCATTTTTTCAACATCTTTTGCAAAGTCTGCATTCTGAACAAGAATACCTATTTCAAAATTAAGATAAAATGATCGGTTATCTGCATTGGCAGTGCCAATAAGAGCAAGATCATTATCAATAAGCACAACTTTTTGATGCATAAATCCGGCTTTGTATCTGAAAAATTTGATATTGGGTAAAGATAATTGATCAAGAAAAGAAAAAGATGCAAAATAAACAAGAAGATGATCAGGGCGCAATGGAAGCATTATACTTATTTGAACTCCTCGTAGTGCGGCAAGCTGTAATGCAGTGATCATTGCAGGGTTGGGTACAAAATAAGGGCTTGCAATCCATATACGTTTTTTTGCCATATTTATTAATTGTGTAAATAAAAGAGAGCATATGGGGAGTTCGGAAACTGGACCTGAGGGTATCACAATGGAACTCATATTCCCTGCAGGATATGGTTTTGATTTTAATTTGATGTCAGGCTTTTTTCGGGAAGACCAATACCAGTCCTCAATAAAAACAGCTTGTACAGATTGAACACATGGACCTTTTATTCTGACATGAGTATCTCTCCAATTTCCAAATTTTGGATTTTTCCCAAGATATTCATCCCCAACATTGTGCCCGCCAATAAAAGCTGTGTTGCCATCAATAACAACGATTTTCCTATGGTTTCGAAAATTTATCTGGAATCTGTTACGAATCCCCTGGGTTGTCCAGAAGGGCAGTATCTCAATGCCCTGTTTCTGCATTTCATTAGTATAAAAATAATCAAGGTTTCTTGATCCGACTTCATCATATAAAAATAGAATTTTTATACCTTGCTTTGCTTTATTTATAAGTTCCTGCTTTAATTTGTTTCCAAGGTTATCATTTCTAACAATAAAAAATTGAATTAAAATATAGACTTTTGCTGATTTAATAGCTTTAAAAATTGAATTAAATGTTTTTTCTCCATTGATTAGAAGTTTTATGTCATTGGTTCCAAAAGGAGCAAAATCGCTAAGATTAGTAAAACTTTGAATTTTATTTGATGGTGATACGGTTTTGGATTCTGATATGGGAGCCAATAATTTTAAAAGAGAATTATGATTTTTTTGGTTTATTTCTCTGAGGTTCTCTATATACCCGCCAAATTTGTTTCGACCCATGACAAGATATAACGGCAATGCCAGAGGAGGAAAAGCAATTAAGGATATAGTCCAGGCAACAGCACCCTGGGAAGTTCTAACGGTTAGCCCTGCATGGATAGCTGCAACCAGGGAAAAAAAATGGAATATCATATAAAATATAGGCAGGATTTTTGTTATCAGATCATAATCCATTGTTCACCTGCATACTTTATAATATGAAACAGAAAATTCATTTAAATGATAAGGCTGATTACAAGGCTTAGGATTACAAGTATGGAAAACCCGAAAATAATTTTCTTTTTTAATCCATTGCTTCCAATACTGACTGCATAGATCATTTTAATTAAATTATTGCTTGCCGTTGCAATAATGGTTGCTTTTACAATACTGTCGATTGTTATTGTTGCAATTCCTCCCTGGAAAAGATTTAAAATATATGGGTCAATATCTGTCACACCTATTACAAAGGAAAGAATATTAATACCAAAATCTCCATAGTTTTTGAGAATAATCTGGGTTAATATACCAAAAAAAGCAAAGAGAAAACCAAAAATAACAGCAGTTTTCAGCTCAAGTGGATTTTTATGTTCTTGATGGCAATCTTGAATTTCTTCATTGGTACGCTGACTTTGAAAGAGAAAAAAACATGCAATGGGTATGCAGGCAATAAAAAGACCAAAAAACCAGGGGAATAATTTTAAAGCAATTTGAATATTAAAAATAAACGATAAAATAAGTAATCGAAGGTACATCATACCAGTGGCTGCTATGATTCCAGCAGCAATCTGCCCTGGGAACCCTCCTTGTTTACTCCTTTTGGCAAGAATAATGGTTGTTGCAGTGCTTGAATACATTCCCCCAAGGATTGCTGCAAGTAATATCCCTGAATCCGGGAAAAGGAATTTTTTAATAAGATAACTTAGATAGGAAATACCTGATACTGCAACAATACTGAGCCATAGTTGATATGGAGATATATTGAAATTACTTGAAATAGGATCATGGGGTAATAAAGGCAGAATAATGCCACCAAGGATAATAAATTTAGCAAGGGTTAAAAATTCATATCTGCTGAATTTTTGAGAAAAATTAAAAAGATCTTTTTTAACCTCAGTTAAAATCAGAACACTTACCCCGATTAAAAGAGCCATCCATAATGGCTGTAAAAATATTAAAGGAGCAAGACAATAGGTTATTAATGCTATAATTATGGATGTAATTCCAAATTTTTTTTTTAACAGGGAACTATTATAATAATAGATTGCAAGGAAAACAGTGATACCAGCTCCTCCTGCAAAAAATGCATAAAGATTCTCAGGGTCAATAATGTATAAAATAAAGCCTAATATCCCAATGAGGGTAAAAGTTCTGTCAGTGCCAAATAAGGTTTTGCCTGGCTCATCAATATGGTGTTTGCGCTGTTCTAAGCCGATAAGTAAAGAAAATATGGTTACAAAAAGAAAATGGGTCAAATTTGGTGGGAATTCATTTATCCAATTCATATTAAATAGTGTTATCCTTGTTCAGGGTAATAGTGGAAAGGATGAGTTTCCCTTTTAAAAGCATAAAATTACTTGCAACGCCTGCTGATTCGATCTTTATACTGGATTTTTCATATGGTTCATTAAGTACAAGTATTGCTTGCTTGATTTTATTTTCAAGATCATTAACAGCATTTTTGATTATGGAATTTCCTTTTAATCTCTCAATTTTTTTCAGGCGTGTAATTGCTTTTAAAAGATTTTTTTCAGCTTGTTTGATTTTTCCCATGGAAACAAGGCGGTCTGCATCAAAGATAAGTTGTCGTGCTTCAGTAATGGGAAGATAATAGTATTCAAGTTTAAAAAGAAGAATCATTGTGCTGTGAAGTTCTTTATCCAATTGAGTGCTTTTATTTTTACTCAGATCCAGTTCAGCTTTTTTAATTTCTTTTATAAGACCTTCAACAGAATAATCCAAATATTGGAAACCTATTTTTTCCATGACAGGCTTCCAATTTTCTGTTTTGTGGGTCGTAAATAAGGAATACAGGGTAAGACCTATAAGAATTCCCATAAAAAGAAAGATAATATTGTTTTTCATTTAAACCTCAAATTTTTAAAATCAATTATGAAAAATATTGTGTACAATAATCTTTTTTATTAATATATTAAAGGTGAAAATAAATGTCCATAGATTTTCATATAAGATGAATAATGTTAAAATTTGTATGGTTTTTACAAATAGATATTAAAAGATAAAATTCCAATGAATAAAAATCAAAAAAAGGTTCCTGTTTTAATTACTTTTTTGATTACAATTGTTGGTTGTGTTCTTTTTTGTTCTGGAGATGCTGTGAATAAATATTATCAGATTCATATACCTGATAAAAATAATGTGGTGGAAAATTATTCGGGTTTTTCAAAAAAAGATATTGATCCTGATTCAATAAAAATCCTTATATGGAACGTATATAAAGAACAAAAACAAGGATGGGCACATGATTTTAAAAAAGTTTCAAAAGGTATGGATATTATTCTGATACAGGAAGCATGCCTAAAGGAAAATAACAAACAAATGTTTTGTGTTAATAAAATGGGCTGGGATTTTGCCAGAAGTTTTTTATTCAGGACCAAAGATCTAAATGAAACAGGCGTTATGACACTGTCAAAGATTTTCCCCTGCTCAGTTGATTTTATTGTAACTAAATTCAGTGAACCTTTTAGCCGAACTCCAAAAGTCTCACTCCTAAACAAGTATCCTGTTTTGAATACTAAAGCAAAACTATTAGTGGTAAATATCCATGGAATTAATTTTGTTGGTTTAAATTGTTTTAAATCACAGATTTTTGAACTTGTAAAAAAGATTAAATTGCATAAAGGTCCCATTGTTTTTGCAGGAGATTTTAATACCTGGAATTATAAAAGAATCTTTTTTTTGAAAAAAACACTAAACAATATTGGATTAAAGGAGATTGAATTTAATCCGGATTTAAGGACCAAACGGCTTGGCTGCTTTTTAGATTATGCGTTTTATAAAGGACTGAAAGTAAAAAAAACAAAAGTATTTAATAATATAATTTCTTCGGACCATAAGGCATTATATGTTGAATTCTACATGGAGGAAACTTAATGATAAATATCACTACTTTGTGTGAAAACACTGCAAGCGTAAGTTGTATTGCTGAATGGGGATTAAGCATTTTGATTGATGTTGACGGTTTTAAAATATTGTTTGATACCGGGGGAGGGCTGTCCATTGTTCATAATGCTCTTGCCCTGGGTGTTGATTTTTCAAAAATTGAAAAAATAGTATTGAGCCATGGTCATTTTGATCATACAGGCGGGCTTTCTGATGTTTTAAAATATAGGAAAAACAGAATTCAGGTTTTAGGACATCCAGATATCTGGTCCTTAAAATATTCATGTAAAAATGAATCTCAGGATAGATATATAGGCATTGAACATAATCAGAAATACCTTGAAGGGCTGGGTGCTGATTTTATTTTATCTAAAGAACCTGTATGGTTGACTGACAGAGTTGTAACCAGTGGTGAGATTTCCATATCAACTGAGTATGAAGACATGGATGATAACCTTTTTATAAAAGAGAATTCAGAGTTTAAATTAGATCCTCTAGCAGATGATCTTTGTCTTGGTATCAAGACAGAAAAGGGTCTGGTAGTTATTTTAGGTTGCAGTCATCGTGGTATTATAAATAATATTTTACAACTTCAAAAAGTCACTAAAGAAAAAAGAGTTCATTGTGTTATTGGAGGTACTCATCTTTATGCAGCCTCTGATGAACGCATAAAAAAAACAATTAAAGATTTAAAGACAATGAATGTGCAAATGATAGGAGTCTCTCATTGTACAGGATTTAATGCATCGGTTCAGATAATGCAGAATTTCCCTGATGTTTTTTTTAATAATAACGCTGGCACACAGATTGATTTGGCACTTTAGTATCTTTGTTCTATGAATTCAGAAGAGTTCATGATTTCGCCCATTGTTTCTCCTTTAATTTTCTACTTGATTTTTGTGACTAATCTTAATATCCTATAACATATTATTCATATTGATAACAATAGAGAATTTTTCCACATAAATTTATTACTTGTACGAATTTAATAATCAAATTTATTATAATTTTTCGGAGGCATAATATGGACGAAAATTCTTCTGAGTCAACTAAACTGAAACAAGAAATCAAATTTCATATTCAATCAAATCTTGGGCAAGCCCCTGAGAATATAAATAATTATTCATGTTTTGTCGGGCTTGCCTATAGTGTTAGGGATCGTTTGATTGAACAATGGATTAAAACCCAGCAGTCCTGTAGCGATAATATTGCGAAAAGAATGTTTTATCTTTCCTGCGAGTTCCTCCCGGGAAGGTTTTTAATGAATTATTTGACCAATCTTGGTATTAAGGAGATTGCAGAGACAGCTTTGGACGAATTGGGTTTTGACTTAGAAGAAATAGTAGAAGAAGAATGGGATGCAGGGCTTGGCAATGGCGGGCTTGGCAGGCTTGCTTCCTGTTATATGGATTCAATTGCAAGCCTTGGTATCCCGGGCTATGGTTATGGTATACATTATGACTATGGAATTTTTCATCAAACTATTGTGGATGGGTATCAAAAAGAAGGAAGTGATAATTGGATGCGCCGAGGCAATCCCTGGGACATTCTAAGACCAGAAGAAAAATATAAGATTCAATTTTATGGTAAAACAGAAACATATATTGATCTGCATGGTAAAGAAAGATTCCGATGGGTTGATACAGATCATCTGATTGCCATGGCAAGTGACTTGTTAATTCCGGGTTTTGAAAATAAATTTGTCACCAATATGCGTTTGTGGGTGGCTGTGTCTGATAGAGAATTTGACTTAGACGATTTTAATCGTGGTGATTATATAGGTGCAGTTGAATCAAAAATTTTAAGTGAAACCATTTCAAAAGTTTTATATCCAAGTGATGAAATTGAAAAAGGTAGAGAATTAAGGCTGAAACAGCAATTTTTCTTTGTTTCTGCAAGTTTACAGGATATCCTCAGACAATATAAATGTGATCATGAGTCTTTAGATAATTTTTCTGAATGGGCAGCAATACAATTAAATGATACACATCCTTCCATAGCAGTGCCTGAATTAATGCGTCTGCTAATGGATGATGAAGGTCTCAGCTGGGACAGGGCATGGGGGATTTGTCAGAAAGTCTTTGCATATACAAATCATACTGTTTTGCCGGAAGCTCTTGAAACATGGCCTGTAAGCATGTTTGGTAATCTCTTGCCAAGGCATCTTGAAATTATTTATGAAATCAACCGGCGTTTTTTAAATGATCTTGCCATTGCATATCCTAAAGAGCCAGATCTGTTTTCAAAATTATCGATTATTCAATCGGGTGATGAATCCAGAATAAGAATGGCACATCTTGCCATTATAGGAAGTCATTCTGTCAATGGTGTTGCAGCATTGCATACTGAGATATTAAAAAGAAATTTGTTTAAAGAATATAATGCTTATTATCAAGGAAAGATAAAAAATGTGACCAATGGGATTACCCCGAGGCGATGGCTTTATCAGGCAAACCCCAAACTCTCGGATTTGATTTCATCGGTTGTTGGGAAAAAATGGATAACAGATTTAGAAAGGCTTAAAGGTCTTGCCCCCCTTGCACAGGACGCGGCATTTTGTGAAAAATGGCATAATATTAAACTTGAGAATAAAAAACAATTGTCAAGATATGTGCTGCGCAAAATCAGCATGGGGGTGAACCCAAACAGCCTGTTTGATATACATGTTAAAAGAATACATGAATATAAACGTCAATTACTTAATGTTCTGCATATCATTACTTTATATAACAAGATATTGGATAAAAGTTTTAAAACCAATATTAAACAGACATTTTTTTTTGCAGGCAAGGCTGCTCCTGCATATTTTCAGGCAAAACTTATTATTAAATTGATAAATTCTGTTTCCAATGCAATCAGCAGAGAACCGGATGTTAAAGATAAAATCAATGTTGTTTTTCTTCCTAATTATTGTGTGTCCCAGGCGGAAAAAATTATCCCTGCTGCCGAGGTTTCAGAACAAATTTCCACAGCAGGTATGGAAGCATCAGGGACCGGGAATATGAAATTGTCTTTAAACGGAGCTTTAACTATTGGTACCTTAGATGGTGCAAATGTTGAAATATTGGAAGCTGTGGGTCAAGAAAATATGTTTATTTTCGGATTAAAAGATTTTGAAGTGGACGAATTAAGGACAAAAGGTTATGACCCAAAACAATACTATAATGAAGATAAAGAACTTAAGAAAGTTATAGACTTAATTGATTGCGGACATTTTTCACCGGAGAATAAACATTTATTTAAACCAATTATAGATTCTCTCTTAAACCAGGGTGATTTTTTTATGGTGCTTGCAGATTATAAAGCCTATGTCTCTGCCCAGGAAAATGTACAAAAATTATATGCCAATCAGAATGAGTGGACAAAACGGTCAATTTTAACTGTTGCTAATATGGGGTATTTTTCAAGTGATAGATCTGTTTCTGATTATGCAGAAAATATCTGGAATATAAATTCTCTTATTTGAAGTATAAGACTGGAGGAAATATGATGAATAAAGATAATAATCAACAAAATTCCAAAGGATCAATATCGTTTGCACGACTTCCGATATTTGATGCAGAACGCCATTTGTGGGGATATGAACTAAGTAGCACCCCGGGACACAAGATGGGTACAAATGTAATTGATGACAAAAATATTGCATCTGGTACCTATATGGCTTTGCAGGAAATTTCAAATAAAGGCAGAAAAATCATGATGGGGTTTTCTCAAGACGAGATTATTAAAAATCTTCCGTATTCTTTACCTCCTGGTAAAACTGTTGTGAAAATTACCCGGATAGATAAAGTCGATAATGTATTTATAGACGTAATTAAAAAATTAAAAAAGGATGGATATCAAATAGCTGTTTCCTGGGCAATGGATTATGAGAAGAATAAGCTTGTTTTTGATATGGGGGATATTTTGAATTTTGATGTTTCTAATCTTGATCAGGTTAAGATTGCAGGTCTTCTGCATAAAAGTGAAAAAAGTTATCTTAAGCTGCTGGCAAGCAATGTCAATACAAGTAAACAATTTGAAATTTGTAAAAAGGTTGAATTTACAATATATCAGGGTGCTTTTTTTAAACAGCCTGAAAATTTATCAGTAAAAAAACTTTCTTCCAATGCTGCTTCAAGGTTTCAAATTATGGAAAAGATAGAAACAAGTGATCCTGATTTGGAAGAAGTTGCAAAAATTATACAAAGCGATGTTGCAATTAGTTTTAAATTAATGACATATTTGAATTCTGCATCTTTTGGATTCAGGCAAAAAATTGAATCCATTAAGGATGCTATTACAATGCTTGGCTGGCATAATATGAAAAATTGGTTAAGAGTTGCTCTCTTAAGCGATATTGCCGAAAATAAATTAGCCTCGGAACTTGTTTTTCTTTCTGTACAAAGGGGAAAATTTTTAGAACAAGTTATTTTGGATCACGATTTCTGGGGGTTTAAACCTGACAGCTTATTTTTACTTGGTATGTTTTCTTTGCTTGATGCAATGCTTAACCAGCCTATGAATGAAATCGTTAAATACCTTCCACTATCAGGTAAAATTAAAAAGGCACTTTGTGGTGATAAAAACAATGAGTATTATCCTTTATTAAAATTGTCTGAATATTTTGAAGAGGCTCAGTGGGAAAAAGGTGGCAAATTGGTAAATCAATTGGGGCTGGATTCTAAAAAAGTTGAAAAAGCTTTACATCAGGCAATTGAATGGGCTAATAAATTAGAGGAAACTCAAACATAAGTCAGGAGGTTGCTTAAAAATGTTTACAATTAATAATACTGTTCTTCTATTAATTGATATACAGGGTAAACTTGCTACATTAATGCATGATAATGAAAAGCTTTATAAAAATTTAGAAATATTAATTAAAAGTATGAATATATTCCAGATCCCCATTGTCTGGATGGAGCAAATGCCTGAAAAATTAGGGCATAGTATTGAACAAGTGTCTTTGAATTTACCGGATTTAAAACCTATTTCAAAACATAGTTTCAGTTGCTGGGAAAATGATGAATTTAGAGAACAAATAAAATCCATGGGGAAAAACCAGATTTTATTAACAGGTATTGAAACCCATATCTGTGTTTATCAGACTGCCTGTGATCTTATTTCACACGGGTATGATGTTCAGGTGGTTGCAGATTGTGTGTCTTCCCGAGTGTATTCAAATAAAATTCTTGGATTGGAAAGGATAAACAAGGCAGGCGGATTGACCACCAGTGTTGAAATGATCTTATTCGAGCTTTTAAAGACAGCCCGAGCAGAAAAATTTAAAGAGATTACAAAATTGATTAAATAAGGTTATGCAGATATTTTAAACAAAGGATCCTGCTGATTTACAGGCATATTTTTAACTTTCATATAGGCATTATCTGCTTGGTGTCTAATATTCCCAAAAGCTTTTTCTTCATTGGAATCAGTTTTATGTTTTGTTCTTTCTATCATTAATTCTGACATTGCTTTTGTGGAAAGAGTCATGGCAGTTGAGGCAACTTTCCTGTCCTGGGCAGAAGGAGAAGCCGGAGCTAAGGCAGCACCCCGTACCTTACGCATTTTATTGATAGTTGCCTGGGGGTCTCCGGGAATGGGGGCTGTATCAATTTTAACCTCACCTCCCACAACATATTGTTTTCCGTCAGGACCTGTTGTATAGGAAAAATTTGCACCGGAAAGGATATATTTCCCTCCGGCAGCAATGTGCGCCATTTCATGTTTTCTCACTGCAGCATCTGTTTTCTTTAACTCATTAACAACCATTTTTTCTGATTGGCTCAGTTCCCCTTTAAGTTTATCTGCTGCTTCTGCGCCAATTTTCTTTTTTATATTCTCAGAATCTTGATTGTCAGAGCCGGATATGGCTCTATTACCTTTGACCTGGTTGATATTGGTCTGGGCATCGACTAAGGGAGTAAAACGTGCCTGGGGATTCCATGAAGGATAGTAACTTGAATTTTGTATTGAATTAATATGCATAATTACCTCAAAGTGACGATAATGAATGATTAATTATAATCGGTATTTATTTGTATTGCAATGAAAAAATGTAATATTTGTTTATTATTTTTTAATTGACAATTGAAATTTGTTCTGATACATTTATTGATTCGTGTTGTACGTGGGGCTATATGCTTGTAGTATTGGGCAAAAAGTTTTACACTATTGCACAAATAACTTATTTGCAAGGATGAATCTATGGGTCGAAATGCTTCGATTAGCCGTGAAACCAGAGAGACCAATATTAAAATAGAATTAAATCTTGATGGCACTGGCAATTCTGATATTGCAACATCAATTCCTTTTTTTGATCATATGCTCACTTTATTTTCTGTCCATGGATTCTTTGATTTAAAAATCAAAGCTAAAGGTGATATTGATGTTGATTTTCATCATCTTGTTGAAGATGTCGGGCTTGTTTTAGGGGAGGCTTTCTCAAAGTCTCTTGGTGACAGGAAAGGAATTTTAAGATATGGAGAAGGTGCGGTGCCAATGGATGAGGCATTATCACGGGTCAACGTGGATTTGTCCAATCGCCCTTATCTTGTTTATAATATACCGCTTAAAATTAATGTGCGCGGGAGTTTTGATGCATACCTTGCAAAAGAATTTTTTAGAGCATTTTGTGTTAAGGGTGGGTTAAATCTTCACATTAATACTTACTATGGTGAAAACGAGCACCATATCCTTGAATCTATTTATAAGGCTCTGGGACGATCTATGAATCAGGCCTGTACCATGGATCCAAGAATATCAGGAATTCTTTCCAGTAAAGGTAGTTTGTGAAAATATTTAATTGTTATATGAAGGTTGATCTTGAATGCTGATTATACCAGCCATTGATATTAAACAAGGTAGATGTGTAAGATTGCAGCAAGGCAATATGGATCTTGAAACAAAATATTCTGATAATCCATATGAGATTGCTTTGAAATGGGAATCTTCAGGTGCTGAACTGATTCATATTATTGATCTGGATGGCGCTTTTAATAAGAAAACTATTAACCATGAAATTATAAAACATATTGCTCAAAATATTAATACCCCTATTCAAGTTGGCGGAGGAATCAGAAATGAAGATACAATTCAAATGTATCTTGATTTGGGTGTTAATCGAGTAATTATTGGAAGTGAAGCCCTTTATAACCCTGATTTTGTAGTAAAAATTTGTGAAAAATATCCTGATAAAATTGTTGTTGGAATTGATGCAAAAGACGGGATGGTAGCAGTGGAAGGATGGAGTAAAATTTCTGATGTCACTGCTGTTGAACTTGCAAAAACCTATGAATCAAAAGGGGTTGCTGCTATCATTTTTACTGATATTAAAAGAGATGGTATGCAGACCGGGCCAAATATTGAAGCTACAAACCTACTTGCTAAAGCAGTGAATATTCCTGTTATAGCCTCAGGGGGAGTCTCTTCAATTACAGATATTAAGGAATTGCTAAAATATAAAGAAATTTTTGGTGTTGTTACTGGAAGAGCGCTCTATGAAGGAAAACTTGACCTTAAAGAGGCAATAAAAATTTCAATATAGGAAAATAATGTATATTCCTGAAGAAAAAATTGCTGAAATTATAAGTATTTCAGATATTGCTGAAATTATATCAGAAACTGTTATACTAAAAAAAGCAGGGCAGAATTTTATGGGATTGTGTCCATTCCATTCTGAAAAGACCCCTTCTTTTTCTGTAAGCCCTCAAAAACAGATTTTTCATTGCTTTGGATGTGGAGTTGGTGGGAATGTTTTTTCCTTTTTAATGAAATACCATAGCATTTCTTTCCCGGAAGCTGTGAAAATGCTTGCAGGAAAATATAATATTACAATTAAGGCTGGGAAAATCAGCCCTGAGAAAAAAAAAATATTAGATTTAAAACAAGGGCTTTTTCGACTTAATCAAAAGGTAATGGACCATTTTAATGGTATATTGATTAAGAATAGTTCCGGTAAGAGAGCTATACAATATCTTCATGCCCGTGGAACCAGTGATGAAATAATTGATAAATTTAATTTGGGTTTTGTGCCTGAATCCTGGGACACGCTTGTGAAATTTTTTAAAACTTTATCTGTTTCAAAAGAAATTGCTGAAAAATCAGGTCTTGTTTTAAATAAGAAATCAGAACATGGGTATTATGACAGATTCAGAAATAGAGTGATGTTTCCGATATTTGATATAAATATGCAGGTTGCAGGTTTTGGCGGCAGGGTAATGGATGATTCTTTGCCAAAGTATTTAAATTCCCCTGAAACTCTTATTTACAATAAGAGTAAAATCTTGTATGGTCTTGCATTTTCAAAGAATCATTGCAGACAACAAGAACATGTATATGTTGTTGAAGGATATTTTGATTTTTTGTCTTTGTATCAGAATGGGGTGAAAAATGTAGTTGCAAGTTTAGGTACAGCTTTGACCTTAGAACATATAAGATTGCTAAAAGGATATGCAAAAAAAGTTATTTTAGTATTTGATTCTGATGAAGCTGGCATAAATGCTGCAAGGAAAACTATTAATCTTTTTGTTAATGAAGGTGTTGATTTAAAAATTCTTGTTCTTCCCAAAGGGAATGATCCTGATTCTTTTATTATGGAGTTTGGCAGACAGGCTTTTATAGATAAAGCATCAAAAGCAATGAGTGTTCTGCAATTTATTATGACATTATCCATAAACAAAAATGGCAATTCAATACAGGGCAGATTTGCTGTCTTAGATGAAATGAAACCGTATCTGGTGCAAATCCAGGACAGTGCGCTCAGATCTTTACATGTCAGAGAACTTGCTGACAAATTAAATATTGATGAAAAGGCTGTGCTGGAAAAAATTAGAGATGAACATTCTCAAGTAAGAACAAATAAAAATTTTACAACAAATGAAAATAGTTTGTTGATTGATGAGACCCATGAATCTGTGAGAAGAGAGAAACAGATGATTGCATTGATGCTGCAATATCCTGAAATAAACAATGAAGTTAAGGCGCGGCAAGTGCTTGATTGTTTTTATTCTGATAAATTAAGAGATATTGGTAAAAAAGCAATCTCTTTAGATTGTGATAAAGATAAATTTTTATCTGAGTTCATGGCAAATATTAATAATGAAGAACTTGAAATTATAGCACCTCTTTTAATTACAGATGTTAATGATATTAAAGGGATTGTTGAACGATCTGTTAACTTGATGCAAAGGATTATTAGGCTTAGGAAAAAATTAGATAATAGTCTTATAAATAAAATTAAAACAGCTGAAAAAAATTGTGATTCTGATGTGTTTGAATTGCTTGCTAAAAAACAGAATGAAATTCAGCAGTTAAACAATAAGAATTAATCAGGGCTTTGGGAGGAATTGTATGACAAAAAAGGTTATTAAAGCTGATCAAAAAGAACTTATTGAGGCTAAAGAGTTTAAAAAATTGATAAAAAAAGGAAAAAAGAATGGTTCTCTTTCCTATAAAGAAATAAATCAATTTATTTCTGAAGATTTAGAGTCCTCAGATCAGCTTGATGATATTGTTGTTCAATTGGAAGATTGTGGAATCAAACTTATTGATAAAGAGAAAATTAAGGATAAAAAATCTGCTAAACAAAAAAAATCTGCCAAGGCAAAACCTTCTAAGGCAAAAAATAAAGCTGCAGATGGGAAACAAGAAAAGCCCAAAAGGCGAGTTGGACGTCCAAGGAAGAATAATACAAATGATACTAAAGCCACTAAAACTAAAAAAGAAAATAAGAAAAAACCAGTTAAGCCACGAACCATTGCAAAGAAGCCGCGCTCAGATGCGGATTTTGGAACTGTAACTGACCCTGTTAAAATGTATTTAAGAGAAATGGGAATGGTTACCTTACTTAGCCGGGAAGGTGAGATTGAGATTGCAAAAAAAATTGAATCCGGGGAAAGAGATATTTTAAGAGTAATGCTTGATACACCCCTGGCTGTTGGTGTTATATTTGTGTTTTTTGAAGGATTACGAGTCGATAAATTTGAACTTAATGCGATTTTAAGAGATTTGCATGAGGGGGCAAACCCTGAAGAAAATATTAAACAGGAAGATTTTGTCGAAGCCATTGAAAAAGTAAGTAAGATTCATCGGGAAAATCAAAGCAAACGAAATAAAATAGCTGAAGAGCAATTAACCGGTAAAAAATTGAAAAAAATCAATGATGAAATTACTAAAAATATTGAAAGTATATATACTATTTTTAGAAAATTCAGATTTGAGAAAAAAGTTATTGATAAAATTGAAGAAAAAATCAATGAAATGATTATATGGTTTGATTCTGTTGATGATTTATTTGACCGGTGCGCAAGTTGTTTTAATGCTTCAAAAGTTGAAATGCTTCAATGCTTTGAGAATAAAGACAAGTTTTGTCAATGGGCAAAAAAGAATTCAAATATAGATGATAATGATCTTAAATTTTTATGTGATGACCTTGAGTCTATCTTAAATCAATTAGCCATTAAAAAAGATATTATCAAAGGAGAATCTTCAGATTTAAAAAAGATTGTTAAAAAGATTAAAGAAGGCAGGAGTCGAGCTGATTTTGCTAAACGGGAACTTGTCAGAGCAAATTTGAGACTGGTTGTGAGTATCGCAAAAAAATACACTAATAGAGGACTTCAATTCCTTGACCTTATTCAAGAAGGTAATATCGGATTAATGAAAGCTGTTGAGAAATTTGAATATAAACGAGGATATAAATTTTCCACATATGCTACATGGTGGATACGCCAGGCAATAACCAGGGCGATTGCTGATCAGGCAAGAACTATTAGAATTCCTGTTCATATGATTGAAACAATCAATAAATTGATTAGAACTTCAAGATATCTTGTGCAGGAAAATGGTAAAGAACCATCTCCTGAAGAAATTGCTGAAAAAATGGAGATACCTATAGAAAAAGTTCGTCGTGTGCTGAAGATTGCAAAAGAACCCATATCTTTAGAAACTCCCATTGGTGAAGAAGAAGACAGCCACCTTGGTGATTTTATTGAGGATAAAAAGTTTTCTCTTCCTTCTGATGCTGCTATTGATTATAGTCTTGCAGAACAAACCAGGAAAATGCTTGCTTCCTTAACTCCAAGAGAAGAAAAAGTTTTGCGTATGAGATTTGGAATAGGTGAGAAATCAGATCACACTCTGGAAGAAGTAGGTAAAGATTTTCTGGTCACAAGAGAAAGAATCCGCCAGATTGAAGCTAAAGCGTTAAGGAAACTAAGACATCCAACCAGGAGCAAAAAATTAAAAACATTTATTGATAATTAATCTTGACATTTTAAGGGAGAATCTATATATTAGTTGAATTTGTTGAGAGGTGTGTAAGGGTCTATAGCTCAGTTGGTAGAGCCACCGGCTCATAACCGGTAGGTCCCTGGTTCGATCCCAGGTGGACCCACCAAACAAGTTATATAAAGCAAAAAATAACAGGAAGATAGGCAATAAATTATACATGATTGTGTATTATAAAATTGTGCATTACAGACACAAATTAAAAGTTTAAAAAAGGGCGTGGTTATTAATACCACGCTTTTTTTATTTTATAAGAGAAGGCAAATGCAGACTTTAACAAAGGATATAATAAGATTGATTGATAAAGAGGCTTCATTCAATCTTGCCGAAGACTGGGATAATTCAGGACTTCAAGCTGGAGCTGAATCCTGGCCTGTTAAAAGAGTATTGATTGCCTTAGATCCGAGTTTTGAGGTGATATCTGAAGCAGTGAGACTCAAAGCAGATCTTGTTCTAACTCATCATCCTCTGTTTTTAAAACTTCCAAAAAATATTGATTTTAATACCATGCCAGGCAAAGTGATTTTAATTTCAGCTAAAGAAAAGATTTCTATTGTTTCAGCCCATACCAATCTTGACAAGGCATTTGGTGGATTAAATGATTACTTTGCAAAAAAAATCGGGCTTAAAAAAATTGTCCCCTTAGTTGATATCCCTGGTAATGAGAATTTATCATGTTTTGGAAGAAAAGGTGATTTTGGCAAGGTGGTTACACTTAAAGAGCTGGCTGTTAAAATAAAAAAAACATTAAACCTGAATTATCTTAGAATTGTTGGCGACAAAAATTTGACATTAAAATCAGCAGCAGTGATTACCGGTAGCGGAGGTTCCATGTTAGATAGTTTTTTTTTATCACAGGCTGATGTTTTTATCACAGGTGATGTTAAATATCATGAAGCAAGAATGATTGAAGAAAAAAAATCAGGTATGATTGATGTCGGGCATTTTGGATCGGAACATATTGCAATCCAACTTCTTTTTGATAAATTATTTGCCGCTTCAAAAGAAAAGGATTATGAGATTATTAAATATGAGAATGAATCAGATCCATTTAATATAGTTTAAGGATATATAAATATGCAGAAAAAAATTAAAAAAGATATTGAAAGTTTGGCAAAATTGCAAGAAGCGGAGCAGGAAATTATCAGGCTTGACAAAGTTCTTATTGAATTTGAACATGAAAAAAATAAAATCGGTGCTGAATTAATAGAATTTGAGAACCTGTTAAATAAAGAAAAAGATCAATTTAATGATTTAGAATCATCATGTAAGGCATATGAAAATGAAATACAAGTTTTATTAGATCGTATTAAAAAAAGTAATGAACATTTAAGAATGGTAAAAACTAATAAAGAATACCAGGCATTAAGACGTGAGATAGATGATAATACTAAACGTAAAATAAGCCTTGAAGATGAATTGTTAGAACAAATTGAAAAAAAAGAAGAACTGCAGGCCAAATTAGAAGAGTTGGAAAAAGATTTTGTTCAATTAACTGAAAAAATCAATTCAGAACAAGATGATATTGATAAAAAATCCCATGATGATCGCGGAGCTTTAGAAGATTTTAAGATTAAAAAGAAAAAACTTGGTAAAAATCTTGATCCGACAATTTTTGATCAATTTAAAGTTATTGCGAAAATGCATGATGGAGAGGCTGTTGCTCAGGGGAAAAATGAAGTTTGCATGGGATGCTTTATGAATATCCCGCCTCAACTTTTTATTGAACTTCAAAGGGGTGATAAATTAATAAAATGCCCGCAATGCAGCAGATTTTTATTTTTTACCGAGGAAAAGAAATGATTACGGTTTAACCAGACTTAACGGTCGCTGGGTTTTAACCCGGAGGAAAGTCCGAACACTATAGGGCAGGACGCTTCATAACGTGAAGTCGCGGTGACGTGAAGGAAAGTGCAGCAGAGAGTAGACCGCCATTATATCGTTGTATATGATGGTAAGGGTGAAACGGTGCGGTAAGAGCGCACCAGTTTTCCGGGTGATCGGAAAAGCTATGTAAACCCCGTCCAGTGCAAGACCAAATAGGAAAGCGCTTAAAAGTTGCCCGCTTATGCTTTCGGGTAGGTTGCAAGAGGTGTATGGCAACATACATCCTAAGATGAATGACCGTTGCCATAATTAAAGGTAACTTTGTTATGGAACAGGATTCGGCTTATTGGCTGGTTAAACCGTATTTTTATTAATAATTTATTGATGAGTTAAGTATACTATGCAGAAATCATGTGACATTTCATTTAAAGAAAAAGTAAATATTTTTTCCTATGAATATCTCAAATGTATTAAATTTATAATTGATTCTAATGCTCCTGACTATATACTTACTAAAAAATTATATTCAAAACTTATAACAACTTCTCATCTTTTAGAAGATCTCCTTGATTTTCATGGTGCAAAAAACAATAAAGAATGGGTTTATTATAGAGAATTTTGTGCTTTAATACGGCATTTTTCCCTTGCTGGATATTCTCAAAAACATATATTGAATAAGTATAGCTTTTATGATTTGGATCAAGATAATAGAATAAATTATAAAAAAGAAGCCCAGAATACGCATCAGATGATCCAAAATTGTTTAAGAAAAGCTTCTCCTGTTATTTTAGTTGAAGCAGAACGTCTTGATATCAGAATCCCTGAATACGGATATAAAAAAGCTTATTTTCCGGAAATTTTATCAGGACAGCATCTTGAACATAATATAGATGAATTTGAGGATACAGGCAGCCAAGCTCAGAATCTCACAAGGATTGCAAGTGAGTTTCTTGAAATCATAGAGGATTTTGAACACTTTGCTTTTTATGAAAAATATGAAGGATCAAAATTAAGAGAACTTGTACCTGATAAAATTAATGAGGTTGAGATAAGAAGATTTGAGATGTTATTACATAACCTTCAATCTTCATTTGATTCTTATGTAATTGATACCAGGTTTTCTTCAGGTAAAGAACAATTAAAATTACTCAGAAGTCATTTCTCCATTGTTTTCCACATACTTCAAGTAGCAGGCAGACTCCTTCATTTTTATGAAAGACATCTGCATGATGTAGGGCATAAAGATGTATATAATAGTGTTAGTAAATTATTAGCAGATATGGTTGAAGTAGACAGTCTTCTTCATTTAACTGTTAATTCCTGCCTTTTTTATGCCTGGCAGTTTTTATCGTCTGGTAAAGATCTTTCTTTTAAAATTGTTAATGATAATATGGAGAGGGGAACTATTCAAGTCGGGATTCCAAAGGAAAGAGGCTTTCACAGCAGACCAAGTATGCTTGTAGCAAAAATAGTACGCCATTATGGAGGAGAAGTGAGCCTTTGTATTGGTAAGGATAAATTTGATGCTTCAAGCGTTCTTGATATTCAATGGGCAGGAGGGAAAATTAAAAAAGAAAATATTGAAAGGATTGTATTTTCAGGAGATGTTCGGGCGCTTGCTGATATAAAAATACTTTCAGAAGTAAACTATGGAGAAGATATTATGGGTAAAGGTATCCCTCTGCCTGCCGAATTATCCTATCTACATTAAATTATTATGTTTTGCAATCAAATTTTTTTTCTTATTGTCGCTGGTGGAAAAGGTCTGAGGATGGACTCCAAGATCAGAAAACAATATTTATCTTTAAATAATCTTCCTGTATTAAGCCACACGCTTTTAAAATTCCAAAAATATATTGAGACTGACTCTCATAAAATAATCCTGGTGATCCCTGAAATTGATTTTGAATATTGTTACCATTCTATTTTAAAGCCGATTAGGTTAGAAAAAAAGATTATTCTTGTTTCCGGTGGTAAGGAACGGCAGGACTCGGTTGCAAATGGGATTAATTTTATTAAAACCATTAGTGATAATTATGATAAAGATATTGTACTTATACATGATGGTGTCAGGCCGTTTATCAATAATGATTTGATAGAAAGCTGTATCAAAGGAGCTATTAAATATGGAGCATGTATTCCAGCGCTTAAATCAATTGATACCATTAAAAAGATCCAGAACAATGTCGTAATAAAGACATTGAACAGAGAAAATATTTATCAAATACAAACCCCTCAAGGTTTTGCTTTAAAAATTATTGTTGATGCAATAAACCATGCTCAAAATAAAAATTTTATTGGGACTGATGATGCCTCAATCGTTGAATTCTGTGGTCATAAAGTTCAAATTATAAAAGGATTAAGGGGAAATATTAAAATTACAACAAAAGAAGATTTGAAGATCGCAAGAGCCTATATTCCCATTTGAAAATTTTACGAATTATTGAGTTTTTCCTTTACATTTCGTAATTAAGTATGTAAATTAAATAATTATAGCATAATCAAATATAGACTTAAAAACTTAGTTACAATAGATTTAAAAAGTTTCGTATCAAAAAAGTTCATCATTATTTCTAATCTGGAGGAAATTAAATGGCAGACAAACCAGTAATTAAAATTGGGCATTTAAACATTACTGATCATCTGATCCTTGGCGTTACGAATTTAAAATTGCAAAAAGGTATGGAAACATTTGAGCATTGTACTTTGAAATCAATAGTAAAAAATGGATGGAATGAGGTTGCAGATGCATTAAGTACAAAAGCTATTGATTGTGCATTGGTTCTAGCTCCGACTGCCATGGATTTGTACAAGGCTAACGGCGATTTAAAACTTGTTCTATTGTCTCACAAATCAGGTAGTATACTTGTCAAAAATAAAAAAGCCCATATTGAAAAAATAGAAGATTTCGCTGGGAAAACTGTTTTAATTCCATATCAACTATCAATTCATAATATGCTTTTCCATAAGCTTCTTTCAGAAAAAGGTTTGAAACCAGGTAGAACAACTGAAAAGGGAGTGGATGTCCCTCTTGAAGTGGTTGCACCTTTTCAAATGCCCCAGGCCCTGGAATTTGATGACGAAGGCGAGATCGGTGGCTTTATTGTTGCAGAGCCAATTGGATCACAAGTTATTGCAAAAGGGCTTGGTGAAGAATTTTGTTTGTCTAAAGATATCTGGCCAAACCATCCATGCTGTGTTTTTGTAGTACGGGATGAAATTATTAAAGAAAACCCTGAAGCAGTGCAGGAAATCACAACCAGTTTTGTAAAATCCGGTCTTGCCATTGATGATCAACCCGATTCAGCATCAATTATTGGAGCGGATTTCCTATCTCAAGATAAAGAAGTTATCAGAAGAGTTTTGACTGACCCCCCGGACAGGATATTGACTGGTGAACTTTACCCAAATCTCAAAGATTTTGAGACAATACAAGAATATATGATGGATAAAATGAAGATAATGACAAGCTTGATTGATTTGGATAAATTTATTGATACAAGCTTTGCAAAAGCAGCAGGAGCAAAATAAATTTTCACTCAATCATCTATGCAGCATTATCAATTAGCTGATATATTTGTGAAATTGTTTTAATTGTCCATTTTGATTTGCCTGAAAATGTAAGGATACCTTCTTTATTGAATATTTCATGGGTTTTTTCTTCTGTTACCCCTTTGTTTTTTAGATCAATTATTATATTAATAATTTCTGATTTATATTTTTCAAAATCATCTTTTGGTGAGAATTCAGGCTTTGAGACAGCATATTTTTTTTTGGGTTTAAAATCAACTAAGGATGATAGATCATCGATTTCATTTTTTTTCGTGTCTGGTTTGTCTATAAGAGATGAAAGGTCATCTATGGCTTTATCATCGGTGTCAGAGGGGATGTTGTTGTCAAGCAACATGGAAAGATCATCAATTATTGCCTCATCTGATTCTATATTTGTTAATAAGGATAAATCGTCTATCTCCAATTTTTCTGGTTCTTTATTCTCGATCAATTGTGATAAATCATCAATCTCTGGTGTAATGTCGGTAAAATTTTGAATATTATCGATATTTTTTATCAGTAATGACAGGTCATCAATATCTTTTTTCAAAGGAGTATCAGCTTTTGGAGGAATATCAGTTGTATCTATCAGTGACGATAAATCGTCAATAATGGGTTTGTTAGAATCTTGCCTGGAGTGTGATTGCAATTCAGGTAGTGTTTGGGAGTTTGAGATCGCATCAGCTATATTGTTCAAAGCTTTGGTCTTTTGGATTTCTATTTCATTGCGTTGTTCAAGAGCAAGGGCAATCCTTGTTTGGATATTAATATCCGATTGTGTCAAAGGAGACTCATTTAGATTTTGGGTTTGTTTTCTATTGTTTTTAAGTTCGTTTTCTATAATTGAAGGCAAAACTCCATTATTTATTTTATCAAGTATTATAATAATGGTGGTCAGGGTGTCTTTATTAATAATAATTTGACCTGAATTATCAACAACACCAATCCATTTTTGAAACCTTTTAATAATAAATTTAATAATTATTTCTCCGGCATTTAATTCACTGGAAAGCTCTGAAATATTTAAATGGGAATTTACATCCATCTTTTACACTCCATAGTATGGTGAAGAAATTATTGTAATATTATATAATGAACTAATATTAACGTATATTTAAAAATATCGCAAATAAAATATGGTAAATGCTTTTTATTTTTATTGATATAATTATTTCTTGACTTAAAAAAAATGGATTGATAAAATATTATCAAATGACTCATTTGTGCGATATATCAGTATATTTAACAGTTTAATTTTTTTCCAATAATTTAACCATGGCAGCGCTACCTTTTTTGCTGCTCCTAGGAGGATAAAATGGGCGAAAAAAAAACTCTTTCACATCACATAGATTCTCTAAAAAAAGGGAAAAGATCTTTTGAAGATGCCTTCCAAGGCGTGACAAGAATGATTTTAGAATCTGGAATACAAAAAATTTCCGTAAAAGGAAAAACTACCTATCAATTTGATTTGTTTAGTAAAAAAAAGAAACATCTTGTGGGTATGTATGATGAAATTAACAGTTTTGTTTCATTTGTTAAAGATGCTGCCGAAGGCGGTTCCTCGCGAGAAATGGCTTTTGTCCTGGTCGGTGAACCTGGCAATGGCAAAACTTTTTTTGTTGATTTTTTATGTGATCAATATAGGGAGTTTTTGACAAAACCCGGCAATAGAAAATATACTTTCAGGTTTAAAAACCTTGATAAGCTTGGCGGATTTGGTAAGATTAATGTTATTGAATCCCAGACCTATGAAGATCCAATGATTCTTGCAATGAGCCTTATGGAGACAAAAGAGGAGTCAAGAAATTATTTTCAGAAAACATACAAGTTTTCTTCAAAGGAGACTGAGACGATATACGATAAATATCGTCCATTAGGTGCTTGCAGTGCATATATCTGGGAATTGATTCGAGCATATACTGATAATGATATTAAAAAGATGTTATCTTTTATTGATATCATCCCTGTGCCATTGATTGAGAGCCTGGGTACTGTTACAGGTAAATATCCTGCTAAAGATAAAATAACATCATCTGCTGTTGATCTTCTTGGAGAGGAATCCATTCAACGTTTATTACATATTAGTGATACAAATAATCCTTACAGGTTTGATTTGAGACGAGGAGCACTCGCAAGAGTTGCAGGTGGCGGCATCCATTTCAGTGATGAGATCTATAAAAATAAAAAAGACCTTGTTCAGGTTTATTTAGGTGTAATTCAAAATAGAACAATTGAACTTGATGGATTTAAATGGCCTATTGATTCTTTAATAATTGCAACTAGTAATAATTCTGAATTTAATACTTTTCTTGCCGAGAGAGAAGAAGCTCCAATTATTGATAGATGCCGTATATGCTACGTGGCACATAATACAGATTATAAACTTCAAAAAACATTAACAAAATATGCAATTGGAAGTGATGTGAAAACAACTTTAAACCATGAAAAATTACACCAGGATCCTAATCTTAATTATGCTGCGTCTGTTGGGGTGATTCTTTCCAGATTACCAAGATCTGAAAAACTTACCCCGGTTGAAACAATGAAACTTGCAGCAGGTGAGGTCGCAGGAGAAAAGAGCCACAAAACATTATCTGAATTAATTGACACTTTAAATAGAGAAACAGATATCACAAAAAGATTTGGTCAAAAAGGACTTGGTCAGCGGAACCTTGGCAGAGCTGTACAATTGCTTCTTGAGAGTTCAGAAACCAATGAAGGCAAGTGTATGTTTGCCTTGGATATTTTTAAAGCCCTTGAAACTGTAATTTTAGATTATGTAAATGACCCACAAGATAGTAGTAAATTCCTTGAAGATCTCAAAATAGCAAGGGGGTTGTATCGTGAAAGAGTTATGACTGAAATGTTTAATGCATATATGGATGAACCCCTGGCAATTAAAAAAGATGTGATGAATTATGTTAATATGATTATTGGTATTGATGCTGAACACCTTGGTACTGATATGATGTGGAAATATAAGGACCCACAGTCAGGAGAATTAAAAGCCATTAAAATTGACGAAAGATATATTAGAAATGTTGAAGACAGGTTGGGTTTGAAAACCGATGAACAACGTACATCTTTCAGAAATACAATTAGAAAAATTTATGGGCAGAAGATCTCCATTGATCTTAATTATGATTTTATGGATAATCTGGAACTTGTAAAAGCTGTTACTGATGTCAGATTAAAGTCGGATATCGCAGGGGCTGGAAGTTTAATAGGAGCACTTGCTAATAGAACCAATGAAGAAAATCAAAAATTATATGATCGCATGATAAGAACCATGATGGATAAATTAAAATATTGCAGTACTTGTGCTCAAAAAACAATAGAATATTTTTGCAGCCAGGAGGATGATAAATAGCATGGTTACTTTGGATGAATTATTAAAAAGGGATCGTAAAAGGGAGGATGATGGGTTTAAACGAAAAATCCGTATTGGTAAAATAGTAAAGCCGAGTAAAGGCGGCAAAGATAGAATTGTTGTGGTCCCATCTACTGTTGAAGAAAAATTTGTCCATGACGTACCTGTTCCTCAATCAGAAGGTGGGGAAGGCGATTCAACCGGCGGAACAGGTGAAGGTGAAGAAGGCGATATTATAGGAGAAGAACCTTTAAGACCTTCCAATGAAGAAGGAGATGGGGAAGGAGAAGCAGGGCAGGGACAGGGAGAAGGTGAGGGCGGAGACCATGAACTCGAATCAAATGCCTATGAGCTTGGAAAATCATTATCTGAGGATTTTAATCTCCCTAATTTAACTGATAAAGGCAAGAAAAGAGTCCTTGCAAAGTATGTGTATGACTTAACAGATAAGAATCGTGGCATAGGGCAGATACTTGATAAAAAAGCAACTTTAAAACAGGTAGTCCAAACCAATATTTGTCTTGGTAATATACCTGATGTTTCCAATATCGATCCTTGTTCATTTATAGTTGCGCCAACTGATTTGATTTATAGAATTTTATCCAGGGAAAAAGATTTTGAATCCCAGGCAATTGTTTTTTTTGTAAGAGATTATTCAGGGTCCATGGGAGGCAAGGCAACGCAGGTAATTGTTTCTCAACATGTAATGCTTTATTCATGGCTTTTATATCAATATGAAAAACAAGTTGAAACACGATTTATTTTGCACGATACCGAAGCAAGGGAAGTAGAAGATTTTTATCGATATTATTCCTATCAGGTTGCAGGAGGAACAAGAGTGGTCAGCGGCTATAAAATGGTAAATGATATAGTTGAAAAGGAAAACCTTGCAAGGGATTATAATATTTATGTATTCCATGGCACTGATGGAGACGACTGGGATACAGATGGTAAAGAAGCCTTAAAAGAACTTGAAATCATGTTAGGGTATGCTGCAAGGATTGGTATCTCAATAGTTGAACATTCTTATTCAATGGCAAAACAGACCGAAGTTGAACAATATTTAAAAAAATCAGGAATTTTAGAAAAACAAAAAAAACATATAAAAATGGATGTGCTTGAAGAAAGTTCAGCTGATACAAGAATAATTCAAGGAATTAAAAAACTTATTTCCTAAAATCTAAATTAAGGATTTTTAAATGGAATTAATTAGCCAGCATGCAAAAGAGATAATGGAAGAGTGCAAATTAAGGGCATTAGATCAAGGGCTGAGGTTTGATAATGAAACTCTTGAATATATTGTTACTAATAAAGATATGATTGAATTAAGCCCTAAGATTATGATTCCTACCTTATATGATTATTGGGTACATGATGTCCAGACGATTTCCGGAAAGGGTGTGTATGAACTATACCCAAGCAACCCTTATGAGACTGTAATTAATACAAGACCTGCAATTTCTTATTACAATGATAATAACCCGGATTGGTTAAATGTAATGATTTTTTATCATGTTCTGGGGCATATAGATTTTTTTCAAAATAATCTTTTTTTTCAAAACACCTGGGATTTTGACCTTACTGGCAAAGCTTTATCTGATAAGAGAATAATCGCACGGTATCGTTCGGAAAAAGGCAGGTGGGTTGATTATATAATTGAATTTACAAGAAGTATTGATAACCTTGTAAATTATCATCAGGAGGTCAATGAAGCATTAAAGCCAAAGGGTAATAGGAAACTTTCAAAGATTAATTGTTATTTTGATATTTTTCTTCAAAAAGAAAAAATGATAACAATTAATAATTATTTAAAAGAGATTGAACGATATAATATTTGTAAAAAAGAAAATAAACTGGCATGTGAAGCAATTTTTTTTGAAGATGTATTGTCCAAATACCCTGAATTTACAGAATTTTATAAAGTCCAAAAGAAAAAAAAGAAAAGCGATAATCTTGATCTTATCCAATATATAATAAAAAATTCGCCGTTTTTAAAAGAAGATGAAAATAAATGGATGAAGTCTGTAATGGAAATAGTAAGACAGACTTCAAATTATTTTCAACCCCAGATTAGAACTAAAATCATGAATGAGGGATGGGCAAGCTTCTGGCATGCAAAATTGTTTATGCAAGATGAAAGAATAAAAGGTCATGAGGTGGATTTTGCAAAGGTAAATGCAGCGGTTACTTCCATGCCGAAATTGGGATTAAATCCATATGCTCTGGGATTACGTTTGTTTTCACATATAATTGACATGGAAGATAGAGGATGCTTTGACATAGAATATTTTATGCTCCATGATGAACATAAAAGAGAAAAATTTAATAAATTGAAAAACACAGGCATGGATTATATTTTTACTGTGCGTGAAAATTTGTGTGATTTTACGTTTGTCAATAAGTTTATTGATCAGGAATTTGTTAATAAACATAAATTATTTGTATCAGGTCAAAGAATCAATAAAACAAATATGACACGAGAGTATTACGTGAAATCAAGGAATGCCGCTGCCTATAAACAGATGGTCGTTGACACTCTTTATCACCCACCAATAATTTATGTGGATAAGGAAAAATCAAAACAGGGTGTTTTGTATATAGTTCATAAATTTGAGGGTAAACCTTTGAAAACAGATTTTATTGAAAATACCATGATAGGTATTGAATATTTATGGGGTGGTCCAGTAAATTTGGAAACCCATGAAGTTTCAAAAAAAGCAACCTCAGATAAAAATTATATAAATTTCTGGGCTGCAAATTATCAGGCTCCAGAACCTCTAAAAAAAGAGAAGTTTGAATGGAAGAAAATTCTATACGTTCTTGAAAATAGAAGACTTCATAAACGGGAGATATAATTAAATATGAATGTTCATAACTCAATAGAACAAGCGTTTGATATACTAGATAAAAAAATAGTTGATTATAAAAAATTAATGCCTGTTCCTTTTGAAGAGTTCTTAGGGCTTGTACAAAAGAACCCGTCATTTCTTTTGAGAAATGTTTTTCAGACTTTTCATGATATGATTAAAAATAATGTTTCAGTATCTGATTCGTCTTTTTTAGAGGACCCTGATCAATTTGATTTTTCATCCTATGATTGTGATAAATTATTTGTACAAGGGTCTGAAGAACCGTATTTTACAGACATGTTATTTGCAAATAGATTTATGAAACAAATGGAAAGCCTGAGACATGGTGCCCAGCAAAACAGGATATTTATTTTCCATGGACCCCACGGATGTGGGAAAAGTACATTTCTAAATAATCTTTTAAGAAAATTTGAACAATTTGCCAACACTGATCAAGGAATGAGATATGAAATTTTATGGCATCTTGATATAAAAAAATTATGGGATGTTGAAAAATCTGAAACAATAGCTTCTTTTGAAAATTATCTTCAATTTATTGATGATAAATCAGAGGCAGCGCGAAAAAAAAATGGTAGAGGGAAACCAAAAGAAACAATCAGGATACGACCTGATAAAGATTATATAGAAATTCCATGTATGTCCCATGATAATCCCTTATTGATGATCCCTAAAAAAAATAGAAGAGATGTGCTTGATCAGATAATTGAGAATGATGAATTTAAATGGAGACTTTTCACAGAAAAGGAATATGAGTGGGTTTTTAATGAGGAACCTTGTACAATTTGCAGCTCTATTTTTCAATCACTTCTGGAGAGGCTTGGAAGTCCTAAAGAAGTTTTTAGTATGTTATATGCACGACCTTACTATTTTGACAGGAGATTGGGAAATGGAATAAGTGTTTTTAATCCGGGAGATAAACCTGTAAGAAGAGATTATTATTTTAATGAAATGATTCAAAGAAGAATAGATATCTTATTTCAGGATTCAAAGAGGATTAATTATATTTATTCTAAGTTTGCCAAGGTCAATAATGGCATATATGCTTTAATGGATATAAAATCACATAATACTGAACGTATGGTTGAACTTCATAATATTATCAGTGAAGGAGTACATAAAGTTGAAGATGTTGAAGAAAAAGTAGATTCATTGTTTTTTGCATTGATGAATCCTGAAGATAAAAAGAATATCAAAGATTTCCCATCATTTTCAGATAGAATTCAATACATTAATATTCCCTATGTCCTTGATGTAAATACTGAGGTAAATATTTATCAAAATATTTTTGGCAGGCACATAGACGGCAGCTTTTTACCAATGGTTTTAAATAATTTTGCTAAAATCATTATATCAACTCGTCTAAAAAATAAATCTATTGCATTGTTGGAATGGATTAAAAAACCGGAAAAGTATAAATTTTATTGTGATGATAGCCTGATGTTATTAAAAATGGAGATATATTCCGGGAATATCCCTGCATGGCTTGATGTCGATGATAGAAAAGCACTAAGTCAAAAAATGTGGCATAAAATTGTGACAGAATCGGAAAACGAAGGCAGTGACGGACTTTCAGGCAGAGACTCAATAAAATTATTTGATCAATTTTATTCAAGATTTGCAAGGGAAGATAAACTTATTACTATGCCTGACCTGCTAACATTTTTTAATGGTCTGGATAATATATATCAAAGAATGATTCCTGAAAAATTTGTTAACTCTTTAATTAAAATGTATGATTATGGTGTGTTACAACAAGTAAAAGAATCTCTTTATTATTATAATGAAGCACAGATAAAGGAAGATTTGAAAAATTATATCTCTGCTGTAAATTTTGAAAAAGGTTCTTCTGTTAAATGTATTTTCACAGGAAAAAAACTTGATATTTCAGAAGATTTTTTTAAAAGCATTGAAAGCAGGTTATTTACTGGCAGTATTGACAAGATAAAAAGCAATGAATTTAGATCATATGTCTTAAAGCAATACACTACTAATGCTTTAACCCAGGAAATGATGATTGAAGGGAAATCCATCGAAGAAACTAAACTCTTTGATTCACTGCATGAGAGGTATGTCCATAATTTAAAAAATAAAGTCCTGGAACCTTTTATTGAAAACCAAAATTTTCGGCGGGCAATCAAGGATTTTGAAACAGAAGATTTTAAAACTTATGATAATCGTATTAAAGCTGATGTGAAATTTTTAATAAAAAACCTTATTGAGAAATTTAATTATACTGATCAAGGTGCTAATGAAATCTGTATATATGTGATCGATAATGATATAGCAAAGAAATTCTAGAGGAGACAAAATGATCAATAATGGTTTTAATATATTAGAACTTCTATATTTTCTATCTACTGCCTGTTACATAGCAAGCATGACAGGGTATATATTATTTTTATTTAAACCCGTGGATATTTTTTCACCTGCAAAAAAAGAAAACATGGAAAAGTATGCATTTTATTTTTTAAGTGCTGGCTTTTTTATTCATTTTGCTACAATCTTATTCCAATCATTCCAAATTGCGATAATTCATCTTAATAATATTGAACAGGCTCTTTCCATAGCCGGGTTGGCTGTTGCAGGTGGGTTTAGAATTTTTAAAAAATATTTCAATTTAAGGCTGCTTGGGATATTTGTTTCTCCTATTATTGTATTTGTTATGGTTGCAGTTGTGATTTTGCCATTAAATTATACTGAAACATCATTATTGGTTCAAAAATTCTGGTTATTTTCTCATCTCTTATTAATTATTATTAGTTTTTTAGTATTTTTTTTGGCTTTTATTGCAGGTGTTTTATATCTTGCATATGATAAATTGTTATTATCTAAATATATGCCTGAATCTATCCTGGATTCTATTAATTATATTTTTTTATCCATAGGTTTTATAATGATGACTTTTGGTCTTATTACAGGTTTTATCTATGCAGAAGTAGTCTGGGGAAACTTTTGGAGCTTCAGTCCTTATATAGCCTGGTCAATGGTAACATGGATAATTTTTTCGATTCTTCTTTATACACGTCTGCACTTCTTGTGGACAGGCAGGCAGCCTGCCATTAATACAATCATTTCATTCGTAGCACTATCTGTTTCTTTTTTGGGAATAAATTTTTATTTTTAATTTTCATATCAATATTAATTTATTTGTTTAAACTTTTTCCTAAAACGTGTAAATAATAATTGTAAATAAATTTTAATAAAATCAGGAGACTTAAAATAATGATTATTATCTCAAATGTTACATACCCGCCTGAAAGAGCTAAAGAAATTGCAAAACGGTTTCTTACTGCACCTGCCCTGCCAGGTTTTTTGGAGAAAAGAGGACCTTATATATCAACTAACAGGACAGATGGAGTACATTCAATGACTCTTTATGAAGTTGATAATTCACGCCTTTCTGAAGGCTTGCAGGCAGTTGGGGAAAGCCTTGCGGTTTATATTGGAGTGCCTGGTTATTCTTATGATATTTTAACATATTATGAGACAGAGGAAGGGCTTAGAATGATTGGTATGTAAAGCCTTTAATAATATACTTGATAGCGCAGACATCTAATTTCAGTTCTGCGTTATCATTGTCTTTAATTTCCCTTCTGTTGTTTATTATAAACAGCAATTCTCGGTCAATATATATGAACAAAGCAGATACCCGCTCCAAAAGTCTTACCTGTATATGAACAAGGAACAAAAAGGGGATTTTGTCCTTAATGTTCATATCCAA
>CAZTEM010000010.1:0-45647 GCA_964612755.1 uncultured Desulfobacterales bacterium
TTGCTGAACAATTGGATTTATTTAATCTGTCTGATTCAGGAATGCTTTAAACAAATATAACGCAATGTCCTCCACCTGTTCTTTATTGCCTATCACTATTGCTGGCTGGTCACAGCAATTCTCGAGCAAATATCTTTATCAACTTTTCATCTGGATAGGAGATATAATGTGTTTGCAGACATGACCTCTTAATATTTTTGTATGATCATCATTAAAAATTGGATCGGTATTCTTACGAGAATATAATTCAGCACATAAGACACCTCCTGATTCCATAACAAAATTTACAGCATAATGTTTATATTTTTCAAAAGCTCCCAGAGTCCCCATTACAATCCATGGAGCGTCAGGTCTGATTTTAACATATATTGTATTAATTCCGGTATTAACGATTTTAAAACCAGTTGAACATCCATCAGAACATGATCCAATATATTGTGCAAAAATTTTCTTGCCTATCTTAACTTTGTAAATTTTAATACCGCTATTGTTTACGACCTGGGCATCAGGAAACTTTTTATCTCTTTTATGGCTATGTTTATCAACAATTTTTTGC
Source organism: uncultured Desulfobacterales bacterium (assembly GCA_964612755.1). Taxonomy (GTDB): domain Bacteria; phylum Desulfobacterota; class Desulfobacteria; order Desulfobacterales; family Desulfobacteraceae; genus JAIOSM01. The sequence continues at coordinate 557 of CAZTEM010000010.1, forward strand.
TGCGTTTTAATGGGCTTAACACTCTTTGCCTTAAATGTTGAATCTGCATGGGTCCAGGCACCAGGTAAAATTAAAAAAATAAAAAAACTAACCATTGTCATTGAAAAAAATTTTTTGGGCTCTAACATTTTCATGCTCCTTTTTATAAAGGTTTATGTTTGTTTCTGTCTGGTATGTTGCCCATGGGCAAAAAAAGGTTCATTTTTTATTTAACCCATATTTTCGATTAAAAAAAATATTATATTGTCTCTCAGGGGTATCAGATCGGGCAAAGTGAGGCTTGGATATGCCTTTGCAGCGCATCCGTTTCAAGCGAAACCTAAGCTGCAAAGGCATATCCAAGCCTCACTTCTTCCTTTTATTGCCTTATAAGAACCAGACATACAAAACTTTCATGTATTGACCCTGAGAGAAACCGTTAATGACTTGATAAACTTAGCAATAAATGCTATTCATTTAATAATTTTAATTTGAACCAAATTTTATAAAAAAAGGAAATAATCATATGCAATCTGCAATCACAACAAGCAAGCTTATCAATATGAAAAAAGATGGTGAAAAAATAACTGCTCTTACTGCCTATGACTATTTGTTTGCGCAAATGGTTGACCAGGCAGGAATCGAAATAATTCTGGTTGGCGATTCCCTTGGCATGGTTGTTCAGGGAAAATCCACAACTCTTCCTGTAACCATGGATGAAAGTATTTATCATACGGAAATTGTTGCAAGGGCATGTGAACATGCCATGGTAATAGGAGATATGCCTTTTATGTCCTACCAGGGTTCCATTAATGAAGCCTTGAAAAATGCAGGAAGGTTCTTAAAAGAGGCAGGTGCAAGTGCTGTAAAACTTGAAGGCGGAGCTGATGTTGCTGATATTATTGAAAAACTTGTAAAAACAGGCATTCCTGTCCAGGCACACATTGGGCTTACACCCCAGTCAGTACATCAGATGGGAGGATTTAAAGTCCAGCGTGATGAAGAAAGACTTTTGGATGATGCAAAAAGAATTGAAGATGCAGGAGCCTTTTCCGTTGTTCTTGAAGGGATCCCGGCGGGTATTTCAAAAAAGATAACACAAAGTATTGCTATTCCGACCATAGGAATTGGTGCCGGACTTGATTGCGATGGTCAAATTCTTGTTCTCCATGACATGCTTGGAATCAGTAATCGACGAGTTCCAAAATTTGTAAAAAAATATACTGACCTGTATTCAGAAATTACCAAAGGACTCAGCCAATTTTCAAAAGAAGTCAAAGACCAATCCTTTCCTTCAAAAGAATATGAGTATAAATAAAAATGAAATTTTCAATAATTGGATGCGGCAGAACAGGCATCAACCTTGCTGTTTATCTTGAACAAGCAGGTTTTAAACCCCAGGGCTTTTTCAGCAAAACCAGATCTTCTGCAGAAAAAGCCTTTAATGCTGTTAACAATAAAGGGCAAATCTTTGATAAACCCGAACAAACCTGTGAAAATTGCGAGATTCTTTTCATAACCACACCTGATGATACCATTGAAAAGGTCTGCTCTTATATTGCATCAAAAAACGCTTTTAAAACCGATTTAACCGTTTTTCATTTAAGCGGTGCACTTTCATCAAAAATCCTTGTATCAGCACAAAAATCAAATATCGGCTCAATACACCCGCTTCAAAGTTTTACACCCTATTCAAAAGGACAGAATTCACCATTTAAAGGAATTAATATCTCTGTTGAAGGCAATGATAAAGCTGTAAAAATCGGAAAAAAAATTGTAACAGCTCTAAATGCAAATTATTTTACCATCCCGACCGAGGCAAAAATGCTTTACCATGCATCAGCGGTTGTTGCTTCAAATTTTCTTGTAACCCTTGAAAATTTTGCCATCAACCTGTTAAAAAAAGCTGATATTTCCGATGAAAAAGCCTATGAAATACTTGAGCCTTTGATTATGGGGACATTAAGCAATATTAAAAACAACGGTTCCGTAAATGCCCTGACAGGTCCTGTGGCAAGAGGTGATTCAGACATAGTAAAAAGTCATTTAAATGCCATTGAAAAAGATGCACCGGAATTTGCAGATTTGTACAGGCTCATGGGGAAATATACACTGAATATTGCAAAACAAAGAAAAGAAATTTCCCAGACACAAATCAATAAACTTGCAGATATCTTTACCAGGCAATAAACTTGACAATAAAGTCTTTAAAATTCTAATCCGAAAGAAGAAAACCCTCGATAAACTGATCAAGGTCGCCGTCAAGCACCCTGTCCACATCACCTGTTTCTATATTTGTTCTATGATCCTTAATCAGTCTGTATGGATGTAAAACATAGGATCTGATCTGGCTTCCCCAGGCAATATCATCCTTTTCATCATATAAATCCTGCATCTTTTTGTTCTGTTTTTCTTTTTCAAGTTGATACAGCCTTGATTTAAGGACTTTCATTGCAATTTCTTTATTTTTATGCTGGGAAGGCTCCTGCTGGCATTGGGCAACTGTTCCAGTAGGGATATGCGTAATTCTTACAGCACTGCTTGTCTTATTAACATGCTGACCTCCTGCTCCGCTTGCCCTGTAAACATCTATTCTTAAGTCTGATTCATCTATATCTATTTTTATTTCATCTTTTATCTCAGGGCATACAAAAACAGAAGCAAATGAGGTATGTCTTTTACCACCTGCATTATACGGAGAAATTCTCACCAGGCGGTGCACACCTGATTCAACCTTTAAAAACCCATAGCATCTGTCACCTGTCACCCTGAAAGTAACACCTTTAATGCCTGCTTCATCACCGGGCTGATAGTCTATGACCTGAAATCCAAACCCTCTTTTATCAACCCACCTTGAATACATACGGAACAGCATTTCAGCCCAGTCCTGGGAATCTGTTCCTCCGGCACCTGCATTTATGGAAACAAGTGCATTTTTCAAATCATCTTCTTCATCCAGGGTAATATTAATTGAAAATTGTTTAATTCTCTTTTCAATTAACATTATCTGTTTTTCAGCGTCAACCAGGGACTCGTCATCAGATTCTTCCTGGGCAAGCTCAAGGAGAATATCAGCATCTTCAACTTCTTTTGAAATGTTTTGGCATTCATCAATAAGTTCGGATATTCGTGTTCTCTCTTTTAAAAAATCCGTTGCCTTATCCTGATCATTCCAGAAATCTTCTTTTGCAATAAAATGTTCAAGTTCTTTTAATCTTTTTTCTTTTTTGGGAAGGTCAAAGATACTCCTTGAGTCTGTCTATTTTTGTATAAAAATCATTAATTTTCTGGTTTAATTCTGAAGACATATTCAAGTTTCCTATTTTAGTTTAATTCAAAGCTTTTATTTTTTGGAATTATTATAGTATTTACCATAAAGCAAATAACAATTGCAATACAGCACAAAATTGCAAAAACATCACCAAAACTTGTATAAAAAGTCTTTATCTTCAATATCGGAAGTTTTTTTACCAACTCAGCCTCAACAAACAAATTTGATTTTTCCAGAACATTTCCATTAGGATCAATAAAGCCGCTTATACCTGTGTTTGCTGATCTTGCAAGACTTCTTCTATTTTCAATGGCTCGAAATACTGCCTGGGAAAAATGCTGTTCTGCTGCAGAAGATTTCCCAAACCATCCATCGTTTGTAATGGTAACTAAAATCTCAGCGCCGTTCTGAACAAATTTCCTTGATAGAGAAGGAAATACAATCTCAAAACAAATAAGGACGCCGGCACTGCTTGTACCAAAAGAAAGCGGGGAAGGGCTGGCTGTTCCCGAAGTAAAGTCTCCTGACTGGGCAGTTAGTTTCCCAAGAAAAGCAAGGTATTTCCCCAAAGGGACATACTCGCCAAAAGGAATAAGATGTATTTTATCATATCTCCCTGTTTCAATACTGAACCGGTTTAACATATAAACTCTATTATAATAATATATTTTAGTTTTTGTTCTTTTAAATGCAGGGCTTCCAATCAAATAATTTGTTTTTGAATATCTAATAAAAGCGTCGACTTTATCAGATAATTGTTTTTCATACCCATAATAAAACGGAAGAGCTGTCTCAGGCCAAATAATAAGATCAGGCTTTTCTTCGCAGGCTTTTTGTGACAAATTAAAATATCTATACAAAGTTGTGTTAATATATTTGCTATCCCATTTCACATCTTGCCTGATATCTCCCTGGATAACTGCAACTTTTGCATAGGATGCAGTTTGAATCTGATTATCAATGTTTTTATGCCTGATAATACCATAAGAATAAAACAATACTATTATCAGAATAATAAAAATTCCTGATTTAAGAACTTTTTTTTTATCATGACTAAAATTTATTATGATCAATGCTATTAAAGCATTAATAAATATAATGGCAAAGGATATGCCATAGATACCCGTTATATCGACAATTTGAATAAAATTATTATTTAAATACTGACTATATCCTGTAAGACACCAGGGAAAACCTGAAAAAATATAAGTACGCAAATACTCAAGAGCCACCCATAAACTTGCCGCAATAAAAGGCATAAAAAGAGAATTGAATTTAAAAAATCCCATAAAAAAGGCGAACAAACCAAAGTATAAAGCAAAATATAAACATATCAATATCAATGCTGAAACTGCAACAAATATATTGAGTTTGCCATAGACACATAAAGTTGTAACAAGGAAGTAAACCAAAAATATATATTGTGTCAGTCCTGCAAGAGTTCCTGCAGCCAGCCTCTCTTTTTTATTCATATCTTTGATTAAAATAAATAGGGGAACAAGCCCGACAAATGCAATGGGGTAAAGATTAATCCCGGGAAAGGCAATCGCCATTAAAAACCCACTGAGCAAAGCTGGGAAAAACCTGACTATACTGGCAAAGTTGATATTTAAAATTCTCACATTCCTCATTGATCAATCATATCCATAAACTTATCATAATAATACGCCACTAATTATAATGTGTGCTTAAAATTCAATGTTGTATGGAATTAACAAAAAAAGGAAGGTCTGTCAAATATAACTAAATTCCTTGTCGCGCAGCTTTAATTTTTGCTGCAATTTCATCACCCTGCAAAGGTTTTTTCAAGATAGAAAAAAGATCAGTGTCACATGCCTCTTTTTCAGATATCAATTCAGGGTCACCAGTACAAATCATTATCTTGGTATTGGTGTCGTTCTCCCGAACTTTCCTGGAAAATCGAAGCCCATCCATTTCCGGCATTTTAAAATCAGCTATAATGATGTCATAAAGCCCGGGAGATTTTTTTAAAGCTTCAAGAGCTCTTTTGGGCGAATTAAAAGCATCCACTTCAAACCCGTACTTCTTCTGTATTAATTTACAATAAACATCTGTTATATAAGTTTCATCATCTAAGAAGAGTATCATTTTAGCAAACCCTTTTCGCTATATTCTCTATATTAATATAATAGAAAGTCATCCTTGAATTAACGAAAATAAAAAAATAAATATTCGTCAGTATAAAAGAACAGACATAGAAAAGTCAACAAAAACCCATTAAAAAATTAATGGCGTGATTTAATATCCTCAATGGCATCCCTGGCAGCCTCTTTAAGATCTGCATTATCAATAACGCCACACTCTTTTTCAATTAATTTGATATCTTTAATACTTCCGGCTTCTCCAATGGCGTAAAGAATATCTCCTTGCACATCAAGGGGCGCTGTTGAAAAATTTTCCCATAAAAAGGGACAAATTTTATGGGCAAGCTCAATATTATTATAAGAAAGTTCTTCTACTACGACCATTGCTCCTAATCGTACAGACCATATTTCATGAAGTATAAGTTTGATAAATTCAGGGAAAATCATATCTTTTTCAATCATCTGCCCTGCTATTAGAGAAGCTTTCCCATCTTCAAGGATTCTTCTCAAGCTTGAAGCTTTTAGAGTCGACAAATCACGATTCGCAAGAACATCTGCCACTTCTTCCTGCGACACGCTGCCGGTCCACCTGAAATCATCATCTAAAACCAGGCACGGTACAGAGCTTATTGAATTTTCTTCTGCCTGGTTTGAAAAAATCATCGGGTCGATAATGGTCAAGTCAATATTCTTGCAAAAAAAAGCAAAACCAAGCATATCTTCAACAACCTTCGGGCAATTAGGACAGCCAGGAGCTGCATATAATGTCAATTTAACAGGGGTGGTAATTTTTTCTAAAATTTTGTTTGTACTTTGTGAAAATTCAAATGGTTTTTTGGCATTGGTAAAGGCTGAAGTGTTAAAAGATAAAGCTTTTAAAAAAAGAGGTAATTCATGGGAAAGAGGCACAGCAGAATATTTAATATTATCAGTTACAATTATCTCAGGGAGGCGATGCCCGGTCTTTTGTTCATTTTGTATTATCAAGTTTGATGTTAGTTCAGATAATGTAAAAAGAAACTCTTCAATGATCTCATCCTTATCTGAAGCAGTTTTCACAAATTTAATTAAAATTTTTTCTTTTTGATTTTTATCCCAGGTCTTAACCGACTCTTTTTCGTCTTCAGTGAATTTATACATAATCCATCTATGTTTCTTTTAAAAGCCCGACTCTTTCAAGCTTGATTCCAATGGATTGATTATTAAACGGCTTAATAACATAATCGTTACACCCGCCTTTAATAGAGGATCTTACTGTATCTTTTTCTGATTTAGCAGTAACCATTAAAATTTTTACCTGATCTTTTTTTTCAATGGCTTGCTCGGCTTCTATTTTCCTGATTTTCGTTAAAACATCAAGCCCACTCATATCCGGCATGGAAATATCAAGTGTTATTACATCAAAGGGCTCTGTTTCATCAACAGCGTTCACACTGAATTTTTCGATTGCATCTTTTCCATTGACAGCTTCCTGACATTCTCCATATTTTCCTAATATTTTGACCATTTTTTTTCTGCTGACAACTTCATCATCGACTACAAGCGCCTTCATTATCCCCTCCTTTAACATTTAAGAAAAAGGTCTAAACAGACAACCCATAATTATAAAATATATCCTTGATATTATATATTAAATAAAATACTTAGCAAGTATTTTATTATAACTTATCGTTAAAGGCTCTTACTGATAATACGCAGACCTTCCAAGGTTAGTGATTCATCAACATTGTTAATTTTTTCCGAAACACTTGAAATCAAGGGAGAAAGACCACCGGTTGCAAGCACAAAAGGAGAAAAATTCATCTCTTTTTTCATCTTTTCAACCATTCCATCCACTAAAGACGCGTATCCATAAATAATCCCTGATTTAATACTTTCTATGGTATCTCTTCCTATAACTTTTTCTGTAGGTTGGAATATTTCCACACGGGGCAGTCTTGATGCCTTCTGAAACAAAGCCTCAGAAGATATTGCAATACCTGGAGTAATTGCACCTCCTATATACTCACCTTTATCCGAAATTACATCAAATGTAGTCGCAGTACCAAAATCAACTACAATTAAAGCTTTCTTATATTTATCATATGCGGCAATTGAATTTACAATTCTGTCTGCTCCGACCTCTTCAGGATTTTTGTAAAGAATGGGCATTAGAGACCTTACAAGGGAAGGGGTTATCCAAACAGCTGACAAATCAAGATATCGTTTGCAAAAAGCATTTAAAATAGGCACGGAAGGAGGAACTACTGATGAAATAAGCACTTTTTTTATTGAATTCGCACTTGCCTTGTCACTGTCTTTAAACAATGCTTTTACAAGCACATTAAATTCATCTGCTGTTGTATCTCTGATGGTTTTAATACGCCAGTCTTCGATAAGTGTATCTTGCTGAAAAACACCCAGAACAGTATTTGTATTTCCTACATCAATAACCAAAAGCATATCTTTTCCTTTATTCAATTGTAACAGTAAAAATTTCAGGCTCCGCATCAGTCATTATTAAGCCAAGAGGGAGATCAATCACTGCCCTTCTGACATAAACCCCTGATTTTAAACCTTTCACATCAATACTGATTTTGATATTCTCTTTTGTTTCTTGTTTATTCAATATATCATGCCCCCCTTTTATTGTTAACATAATTGTTGAGGGATTGACACTGCATCCATGCCTGGCATTCTTAAGTTCTACCGGTAATTTTTCAAACACTTTGGTTGTCTGTATTTTTTCTATGGGTATATATACTGTTATTATCCTGGGGTTTGACTTGGTATTAAGCCCCTGTAACTCAACAGGTATTTTTTTCTTAAAGCTTTCTTTTATATTTGTTAAATCAATTGGTTTTGTTTTGATAGTTTGTATTGATCTAATAATTGATTCAGGTCCTGTAAGCATCACTTTTTCAGGTTCTATTCTGGCAGATAACGCAACATACCCGGCAGCTTCCTTGCCAACATAGGGCACAGTCACAGGAAAACTTTTTATAACTTTTTTCTCAAGATTAACTTTTATATAAGCTGGTTTCACCATTAATATCTTAACTCCTGGTGGAACAAATATTCTTTTTTCCAGAACAGGCAGATAATATATTCGCGGATCAAGATAATTCTTTTCACCGGCAGGATCAGATGCAAGATCAGTATACAGATCAACAAAATATTTCAGGTTTAAATTTTTGATTGCTTCAATTTGATCTATATCTCCACTCACACGGATTTCAATCTTTTCATCCAAAGGTGAAGTTAATATGAGATTTGAAGGAATAGAAGAAAATTCTACAGGTAAAAGCAAATTGGTTTCAACAGGCTTTTTATCACACCCTGGAATAATTAAAGTAACAATCAGAATAAAAGACAGCAATAAAAATATGAAATAAAAATTCTTGAAAATTTTATATTGTTTATACACTGGCTATTGAATCTAATATTTGTAAAAAGGGTTTGACTCTTGCCACATCATGAACTCTTACAATATGTCCGCCATTGAAAAAACTTGCTGCAACAGATGCCAGAGTCCCATTATCACATTCCTCTGAATCAGCCTTAATTTCCAGGTTATTTTTTTGAGATAATATTTTCTGAATAAATGATTTTCTTGAGCTACCAATTAAAACAGGAAAGCCTAAATCAACAAACTTGTCTATATTCTTTAGAATTACAAGGTTATGCTCAATAGTCTTCCCAAAGCCAATACCAGGGTCAAGAATTATATTTTCCCTCCTGATCCCTTTTTCCACCGCAAAATCAATCCTTTTATTAAAATAATCCTTAATCTCATAAATAAGATCATCATATTCAGGGTTAACCTGCATGGTTTCAGGAGTACCCTTCATATGCATCATTATAACAGGAACATTTGCCCCGGCACAGACATCTGCAAGAACAGGATCTTTTTCAAAAGCACTTATATCATTGATAATTGATGCTCCTGCATCAAGAGCTTGTTTTGCAACTGCTGATTTCACCGTATCAATGGAAATAGGGATATCTATTTGTGCAGACAATTCTTTAATAACAGGGACAACTCTATTGATTTCTTCTGATTCAGAAACAGGCTCGGCAAATGGGCGGGATGATTCTCCGCCAATATCAAGGATATCAGCTCCCATTGCTGCAAGCTTTTTGCCATGGGCAACAGCTTTTTCAAAATTATTATATTGACCCCCATCGGAAAACGAATCAGGAGTTATGTTGAGAATACCCATAATGCATGGCTTTTCCCCGAGTTCGAGTCTAAATCTGTCCCATTTAAGAATAAACTTTTTCATACCTGAAATATTACACCATATTAGGATGCTAAATTATTTATTATGCATTGTCTTTGTCATCAATATCTAATTTCATATCTTCGTCATCATGATCTTTTTCTTCGGGTTCAACTTCAGGTTTGGAATTTACTTCAGGTTCTTCTTTTTTCTTATCCCTTTCAAAAAACTCAAAATCAGGCCGCATGGATACAACCAATTCATCTAATTCTTTACCCATCACAGTCTCTTTTTCTATTAAAAGCTTTGCAAGGGCATGAAGAATATCAATATTTTCTTTTAAAATTTCCTGAGCTTGTTTATACGCCCTGCTAATAATTATACTGACCTCAGCATCAATCTTTCTGGCAGTATCCTCAGAATATTCCCGTGCCTGGGTCATTTCTCGACCGATAAAAATATTATCATCATGCTGTTCATAGGACATGGGAACAAGGTTTTCACTCATTCCAAATACTCTTACCATTCGATTTGCAATACTGGTAGCATGCTTTATATCACTTGAAGCACCTGTACTGATTTTATTAAAAATAAGTTCTTCTGCAACTCGTCCTCCAAATGCTGATGAAAGCTCATTTTCCAATTGTCCCTTATACTTAAAATCAGATTCATCAGGAAGGTACCATGTAATACCGGCAGCTCTCCCTCTCGGGATTATTGTTACTTTATTGACAGCCATGGCATCTGGTAACAATCTTGCCACAAGAGCATGACCTGCTTCGTGGTATGCAGTTGTTTTTTTCTCATCTTCTGTAATGACTTTTGATTTTCTCTCAAGCCCCATGACAACCTTATCTTTTGAATTTTCAAAATCCATCATTGTAAGTTTTTCATGACCTTTTTTTGCAGCAAGAAGAGCTGCCTCATTTACAAGGTTTTCAAGGTCTGCCCCTGAAAATCCAGGAGTCCCTTTGGCAAGAATCATCACATCAACGTCATCATCAATGGGAGTCTTTTTCATATGAACTTCAAGAATTCCCTTACGTCCTCTGATATCCGGCATATCTACAAAAACCTGACGATCAAATCTGCCCGGGCGAAGTAATGCCGGGTCAAGCACATCAACCCTGTTTGTTGCAGCCATGAGGATTACACCTTCGTTGGATTCGAATCCATCCATTTCAACAAGAAGCTGATTCAAGGTCTGCTCTCTTTCATCATGACCTCCACCCATACCAGCACCACGCTGGCGGCCTACAGCATCCAACTCGTCAATAAATATTATGCATGGGGCATTTTTCTTGCCCTGGGCAAAAAGGTCTCTGACTCTTGAGGCACCAACACCAACAAACATTTCAACAAAATCTGAACCACTAATAGTAAAAAAAGGCACTCCTGCTTCACCGGCTACAGCCCTTGAGAGTAATGTTTTTCCTGTTCCTGGTCCACCTACCAGCAAAACACCTTTTGGGATTCTACCACCCAATCTTGTATATTTTTTAGGATCTTTTAAAAAATCAACTATCTCGGTTAATTCCTCTTTTGCCTCATCAATACCGGCAACATCATTAAAAGTAACCTTTTCCTTCTGATCATCCATCAGCCTTGCCCGGCTCTTGCCAAATGAAAGGGCTTTGCCCCCACCTCCCTGCATCTGGCGCATAAAGAATATCCATACACCAATAAGGACAATCATGGGAAGCCAGGATATTACAATGGACATAAGCCATGATGATTCTGCAGGAGGTGATGCTTTTATGGACACACCATTTTGTCTTAATATTTCAATGAGTCGTGCATCATTTGGTGCAAAGCTTTTATAGTCTTCACCATTAAAATTTTTAATTATAAGATTTTGACCCTGAATATTTACATTTTTTACACTCTTGCTTTCAACCATTGATAGAAACTCAGAATACCCGATTTCTTTTTGAAAGCCCTGCTGGTGACTGAAAATACTATATAGCATCACCATCATCAATGCTATTACAACCCAGAGAGATAAATTTTTATAAAATTGATTCAATTTAATTCCTTTCCTTTGTTTTAAAGGTCATCTTTTAAACACCTGCAGCTTTAAATTTACAAAATAAATTACAAAACATAAAGGTTTATTCAATAATAAACATAATTTTCAATTTAACAAGTTTTTCTTGTATTCTTTCTTTTTTCTCCAAGTTCCCTTAGTGGAAAAGACTCTTTTTTAACAAAAAAACTCTTATTGTGCTTATAAATTCTTATTTGATCAGGCAAATCTATACTTTCACCCGAGCTTTTTGATATTAATAATTTTATTGCATCTTCAATATGGTTTAAAGTAATTTTTTTTAAATCCCTGTTTATTATTTTAATAGCTTTTCTCATAATTCTTTTTTGCAGCGCTAAATGGCAATTTAGAAACAGCTTTAAAGACAATTGAATAGTATCAGGATTGACATCATCAGGAGATACACTCTCAAGCACTTTAGTAAAAGATATATCGGTTTCCTTTTCCATCCATTCATCTTCGTCTTTAATAATATTGGAAAGCCTTATTAAAGATTCTTTAATCTTTGGGTTATAATTTTCTTCGATCAGAGGAATCAGGTTATTGCGAATCGAATTTCTTAAATAAATATTTTTATTATTTGTGCTGTCCATTACATAGGTTTTATTTATTGATTTAAGAAATTCATAAATTTCTTTTTTTGAAATTTCAATCAAGGGTCTTATAATAATACCTTCTCTTTTCGGGGGAATTCCTGAAAGTCCTTTTGTGCCGGAACCACGCAAAATATTCATTAATATTAATTCTGCATTGTCATCTTTGTTATGACCCAATGCAATTTTTGAATATTGATTGCTTTTAAAAATTTCTTTTAAAAATCTGTATCTGACCCTTCTTGCACCATCTTCTATTGACAATCGATGCTTTTTTGCAAATGCTGCAACATTTTTTTTCTCAATAAAACAGGGAATATTTAAATTCTTTGCAATCTTTTTTACAAAGTTTTCATCCCTGTCTGCTTCTTTATCTCTGAGCATATGATTCAGGTGAGCTATGCCGACATGCTCTAGTGAACACTTTTGCTTAATCATTAACAATAAATTGAGTAGAGCTACAGAATCCGGTCCTCCTGAAACACCAACAAGGACTCTTTCTTTTTTTCCAAGCATATCAAATTTTGCAATGGTGGATATGGCTTTTTTTAAAAATTTTTCTTGGGTTTTTCTGGTGTCCTGGATAATATCTTTCATAATAAATTCATTTTTTTACTTCTAATCGCTTGCAAACAATGGCTCATTTGTTTCAGGAACAATTCCTGCTTTTTCAATACTATTAAGAAATAACCTTACAGCTTTCTCTCCTTTTTTGCCTAAATTATCTGAAAATTCATTTACATATAAATCAATATGACGGGCAATAATTTGATCATCCAGTTCTTGCGCATTTGCTTTAATATATTTATAGCTTGAAACAGGCGCGTTTCTGGCATATTTTATACTTTCTGCAATTAATTTCTCAATTTTAACAGCATAATCTTTTTTAATATTCTTTTTAATGGCAATACCTCCCAGAGGGATTGGCATTAAAGTCTTTTTCTCCCACCATGACCCAAGATCAGAGACTAATTTCAAGCCTGATTCGGAATATATGAAACGCCCTTCATGGATAATAACACCAAAATCAGATTTCCCTGATACCACATGGGGCATAATTTCTTCAAAAGGCATGGGTATGATTTCAGGAAAAATTTCTATACCTTTTTCAATCATTAAATCATTTAAATAAAGTCTTAATAAATGGTAAGCTGTTGTTAAAAGTCCGGGCACGGCAATAACAGGAGTTTTGCTTATATATAAATTCTTTTGAGCTTTAGTTATGATCAAAGGTCCACATCCCTGTCCAAGAGCCGAGCCTGTCTTTAATAATCGATATTTATCCCTCACCCTCCCAAAAGCTGCGTAGGAAAGCTTTGTAATATCATAAACATTATTTAATGCCTTTTTATTCAATGTTTCAACATCTGCCATGGCAACATCAAATTTTAAGCCTTTTGTATCAATCAGTCCATGTACAAGCCCGTTAAAAATAAAGGTATCATTAGGGCAACTTGAATATGCAATAGTAAATTTATTTGTTTGTTCAATCATAGATTCCTGTTAAAGCTCTTTTATAATACCAGAGACAAGGATGTTTACTTTTTTGCTTGCTTTTTGTGCTGTTGCTATTATTTCTTCTATACTTGCTTTTTGTGGCTCATCAGGATTGTTAATATTTGTTATTGTGGCAAGCCCTAAAACTTTCATGCCTGCATGAACGCCTGTGATGGCTTCCATTATTGTAGAAAATCCTACGGCATCCCCACCTATATTTTTTAAATACCTTGTTTCAGCAGGAGTTTCCAGACTAGGACCTGTCAGACCTGTATATATACCTTTTTGGAGTGTAATCTTTTCTGCCTCACTTATTTTTTCTGCAATTTTGATCAAAGTTTTATCATATACTTCGGTCATATCCGGGAATCTAAGCCCCCACTCATCCTCATTAGGTCCCAATAAAGGATTCTTCCCCGTCAAATTAATATGATCTTTAATCAACATTATATCACCTGGCGAAAAATCAAGATTAATCCCGCCTGAAGCATTACTTAAAATAAGATATTTTACATTCAACTCCTGCATTAGTCTTATGGGGAATGTGACTTCCCCGGGAGAATATCCTTCATAAAGATGAACTCTTCCCTGCATAACAATAAGGTTTTTCCCTTTAATACTGCCAAATAACAATTTGCCTGTATGACTTTCAACCGTTGATACAGGAAAATGCGGGATTTTTGAATACTCAAATTCAAAATCTATTTTCATCGAGGAAACAATTTCAGAAAGCCCTGTTCCGGTCAACAAACCAATTTCATAGGGAGATTTAATTGTATTACGTATATACTTTTTTGCTTCTAATACTTTTTTTCTAATATTTTGCATAATGGTTCTCTTTTGCTTGTGTCATGAATATTTTTTACCTGCAAGCAGTATGGAAGTCAACTTATAAAACTCAGCATTAAGAAGAATTTAATAATAAACCCTATGGTTTCTTGACACATTATAGTATTCCATTATAAATATAGTGTTTATAAAATTTTTTTAAGGAGTAAAATAATGTTTGGTCTTGGAATGCCTGAAATTTTTCTTATACTGGCGTTAGCTTTAATTATTATAGGACCCAAAAAACTTCCTGATCTTGCAAAAACCCTGGGAAAAGCCATGGGTGAATTTAAAAATGCTGCCCAGGATTTTAAAAACAGTATCAATATCGAAGCATCGCTTGCCGACATTGAGCCCCCTGCTGAAGAAATACAGAAAAACGTTAAAGAAGCAAACAAAGAACTTGCAAAAAATGATAAAAATGCAGACAAAGATGAAGATCTTGATGATGCTGATTTTAATGCGAATGCTGATGACCCGGAAAAGATGAAGGATAATTCTGACCCCACGGACAAACATCATGACCTAAAAAAGGATTCTGAACAAAATGAGCTCTGAAAATAAAACTCCTTTAACAGGTCACCTGACCGAACTTCGTGACAGACTGGTTCGTGCATTTATTGCTGTTGGAATTGGATTTGTTGTGTCCTATTTCTTTAAGGAAAAAATATTTGAATTTCTTACTGCTCCTCTTATAAAAGCCATGGGTGAAAATGGCAAAATGATCTTTACAGGACTTCCTGAAGCTTTTTTTACATATCTTAAGGTTGCCCTGTTTGCAGGCATTGTTGTCTCAACTCCTGTAATTTTCTATGAATTCTGGATGTTTATTTCTCCAGGACTTTACAGCAAGGAAAAAAGATTTATCCTCCCGGTTGTTGTTTTGTCTCTTTTCTTTTTCCTTGTGGGTTCTTCCTTTGGATATTTTATAGTTTTCCCCTATGGTTTTACTTTTTTTCTTGGATTTTCCAATGAAAGCATTCAGGCAATGCCTACCATGAAAGAATATCTGGGCTTTGCCACAAAAATGCTTTTGGCTTTTGGATTTGTTTTTGAACTCCCTCTGGTAATTACATTTATGGCTAAGATGGGACTTGTCAGCGTAGCTTTTTTAAAAAAAAACAGAAAATATGCAGTTTTGATATTCTTCACTGGTGCGGCATTAATAACACCACCTGATGTTATTACTCAAATCATGATGGCAATACCTTTAATGATCCTCTATGAAATAAGTATTATCGGAGCAAAGATCTTTCAAAAAGAAAAAATAAAGCAATCTGAAGAAATTGAAGAAGACGACGACAATAACAATGATAAAGAAGAAATAAAGAATAAGGAAAAATAGTTCACATTCACCTTGACATAAAAAGGTTTTTTATTGTAGAAAAAGAATAAGATTTTTATGTATGAGGTTATTAACGGTAAAAGGAGTAAACAATTATGAATAAAAAATTATTAATTTTTCTATTGGCAATGGGGGTTGCTCTTATTTTCCTGGCAACCGGGCTGCAAGCTGGGACTAAAGTAGCTGATACTTTTAAAATGCAGACAAAAGAATTAAAAACCCGTAAAAAAGGACTTGTTGAATTTAACCATAAAAAACATAATGCTGATTATGGTATCTCCTGTGGTGAATGCCACCATGACAAAGATAACAAAGCCCTTACAAATTTAAAAATGGGTGATGATGTCAAACGTTGTATTGAATGCCATACAATGATCAAAAAACCAAAAGGCGACAAAAAGAATATCCTTGTTCTTGAAAATGCAATGCACAAAAATTGTATCGGGTGCCATAAAAAATTCAATAAAAAGAAAACAGGTAATGCAAGAAAAGGACCGGCTCCTGCAAGTTGCAGCAAGTGCCATCCTAAAAAGAAAAAATAATTAAATTTAATTAACAATTTTAAAGGGTGTTATCTTTTTTGATAGCGCCCTTTTTTTATGCGGTATTTAACTGCTTGGCGTATAATTCCTTCTGCCCACAAAGGAGTTGTAAGCGTATGAATATGAGTGTAGGTTGCAAAAACATTATTCTTTGAAAATCCATCAAGTTTATCTATGATCCCTTTGCCTCGTTCCATTTTAAATGCCATTTCATGGGGCTGATAATCTATATCCATAATAGTTGAATACCTGAATTCATGCCCTCTTATAATATCGCCTTTTTTATAAAAAGGATTTTTGGAAACAACTTTTACAGAAGTGTAGCCGTGACCAACCGGGCGTTCTGATAAGCCAAACCTCACTGGAAGAATATCTGCCATGGGATATTTTTTATTATCTATTTCAATACTTTTACCTAAAAATATAAACCCTCCGCATTCTGCATATATTGGTACGCCTTTATTGGCACATTCCTTTAATGCCGTCTTAAATTCCATATTTGCAGCAAGCTCCATGGCATGTGTTTCAGGGAATCCACCTCCCATATATATGGCATCAATATCTTCAGGAATAGTTTTATGTTTAAGAGGACTTATATATTCAATTTCAGCTCCTTGTTCCTTTAAAGCTTCGATATTATCAGGATAATAAAATTGAAAAGCCGAATCTTTGATTATAGCAATTTTAACTTTTATTTTTTTGGCAGTAAGGGGAATGCTTTTTATTTTATTAATTTGTTTCTTATTTTCTTTAATCATTTTACAGCTGATCTTATAAATTTCATCAAGATCAATATTGTCCCTTGCAATTTTCCCAAAAGAGTCCATACATTCTTTGGATCTTACATGTTCTTCGCAAGTAACAAGACCCATATGCCTTTCAGGAAAACTATCACCCTTAAGTTTTGGGATAGATCCCAAAACAGGTAAATTACAAAATTGATTAATGCTTTTTGTAACCTTACCTTCATGCCGTTTCCCGGCAATTTTGTTAAGAATAACCCCCATAATTTTAAGGTCCGGGTCAAAATTCATACAGCCCATGACAAGAGCTGCTATTGTCCTTGTACTTTTAGTACAGTCAATAACTAAAAGAACGGGCAGATTCAAGAGTTTTGCAAGTTCAGCAGTGCATGTTCTTCCATCTGTATCAATGGCATCAAACAGCCCGCGATTTCCTTCAATAATTGCAATGTCAGAATTCCGGCAATGTATTTTGTATGATTTTATAACTTTATCTTCAGAACAAAGATAAGTATCCAGGTTATAACAAGGAGTGCCGGCGGCATACGACAGCCAGCCGGCATCAATATAGTCAGGTCCTTTTTTAAAGCAAGAGACCTTATATCCTTTTGTGCTCCATGCAGAAGTCAACCCTAAAGAAACAATTGTTTTACCCGAACCGCCTCTTAGTCCTGCGATTACAAGACCGGGAACAATATTGATTTTATCCTGCATGCAAAAACTTCTTTACTCTTCACCCTCTGAGGCATGCTGAATTCCCGCACCTGCAAGACCGTACATGGTTGTGCTGCCAGAAGACCAATATTCAAGAATCTGTTCATTAACCATATTGTTAACAACTTTTTTGATTGCTCTTGGTTTATCATCGGGAAAAAGTTTGTAAAAATCTTTAATATAAAATTTTGTTTTAGTTTTTTCTTTTTTCTTCAAAAAATCGACAACGGCTTTAGTTGCAGCTTCTTTGTCATCAAGAAGATCACTCATAGTATTACTCCCTTTAAAATGGGTTAAACCGGAGCAAAATATTGCTCCGGCTTTTTATACAAATTTTTTATTCCAATAAAATAATTTGTTAGAATTTAAAGTTTGTAGTCTGACGCCAGCTCATATAAGCCTGCTGACGGAAATCATCAATTAAATGGTGAGTAAAATCAAGTTCACATACTTCAAAGAATTTTTCCCAGCCAATTCTTTCTGCCCAGTCACCAAGTCTTTCATATTTATTAGCACCATTTGAGTAAGCGTTGACCATTTGATGAATAGCTTTAGTCATGCTTGGCCATCTAGGCATCTCATTAGGTAAAAATGCAACAACAACTTTTGAAAATTTTGGATCACTGATTCTATTGGAAACTTTTCCACCTGCCATAAGAACAATACCATCACCTTCAGTATCAGCAAGAGGCATTGAAGGACACATTGTGTAACAATTACCACAATACATACATCTCTCATTCTTTACTGCAACTGATTTAACTTCTGTACCATCAGCAAGTTCAACCTTTGAAGGTTTAATTGCAGCAGTAGGACATGCTTTTACTGCAAGAGGGATTTCACATACTTTATCAAGGTATTCATGATCAAGCATTGGTGGTTTTCTATGATATCCAAGGATAGCGATATCAGAACAATGAACAGCACCGCACATGTTAAGACAGCATGCCATGGAAATTCTTAATTTTGCAGGAAGTCTCATATCCTGAAAATCATTAAAGACCTCATCCATAGTAGCTTTAACAGTACCTGAAGCATCTGTTGCAGGTGTATGACAATGAATCCAACCCTGGGTATGAACAATATTTGTTATACCAGCGCCTGTTCCACCAATTGGAAACTTCTGGCTTCCACCGGCAAATTTTCTGCTTTTAAGATCATTTTTTAAAGGCTCAAGTTTGTCTTTAGCATCAACCATAAACTCAATATTATTTCTGGTTGTAAAACGAACATGACCGTCACAATGTTTGTCAGCAATGTCGCAAATTTCATTAATATGAGTTGTACTCATAAGACGGCAGCCGCCAACTCTTACTGTATATACTTCGTCTCCTGATTCTGCAACATGAACAAGAACGCCTGGCTCAATAATTTCGTGATGAGACCATTTGCCTTTATTCTTTGCAATTACAGAAGGATAAAATTCATCATATTTTCTAGGACCGATGTCTGTAATTCTGTTTTCCATCGGTTTGTCTGGATTATAACCAGATGATATAAATGCCATTTAAATTACCTCCTTATTATCTCAGATGGTTATCTCAGATGATGTTTTCTGTATTCTTCAACGTCTCGTTCCCAGCCACCAGTTACTTCATCTTCTTTCCAGAAGATATAAGGGTTTGTTCTTGGATATGCAACATGCTGTGGCTGTGCTTCAATACCTGTAGCTTCAAGCAATCTCTGGAAGCCCTGGCGCATAATTAATTCACCAAGTCTTTCACGGTTATTGCCTTCTTCCATCCACCAATCCCAGATACCTTCAATAATTTCTGTGATAGCTTCATAATCATTATCAGGATTCACTTCGATAAATGGAACAAGAAGAGATCCCATCTGAGCACCGTCAACAATAGGAGCTTTTGCACCACAAAGAATAGAACAACCTTTTTCTTTACCTGGTTTTAAAGCTCTTGGCATTGTATTAATGCAATGCATACAACGAGTACAATTTGAGTCATCAATTTTTAATTCTTCGCCTTCCATCCACATACATTTTGTGGGGCAGACATTGATCACTTCTTTGGTAATATCAAACGCACCCCAATCTCTGCTGCCTCTATGGGCACCAGCGTTAGAAGGATATTCAGGATCATTGGCAATATATTTAGCAACTGCAGCCTGATCAATCTGAATCTGATCTTTCCATGTACCTATAAAGGACATATCAGAACGTGCTATTGATGCAACACAACAATTTGGACAAGCATCAAATTTAAATTTAAATTTGTATGGGAATGCAGGACGATGCAATTCATCCTGATATTCATTTGTCAAAAAATGGCAAAGTGCCTGAGTATCATAACAGGCATATTCACATCTTGACTGACCAAGACAATCAGCAGGTGTTCTCAAGTTAGATCCTGATCCACCAAGGTCCTGATTGTATGTATGTGTCAACTCGTAAAATACTTCTTCAAGTTGAGGTGTTGTTGTACCAAGAAGAATTATATCTCCTGTGGCTCCATGCATATTTGTCACACCACTTCCTCTGAAATCCCACAGTTTTGTAAGGCTTCTCAAATACTCTGTGGTATAATATTTACCAGCAGGTTGATTAACACGCATTGTATGAAAATGCTCAACACCAGGGAATAATTTTGGTTGGTCACAATATCTTCCAATAACGCCACCGCCATAACCAAAAACACCAACGATTCCACCATGTTTCCAATGGGTTCTACCATGTTTATAAGAGAGTTCTAAAACTCCCAGAAGATCGTCAACACAATCCTGGGGAATCTGGAATTCAACACCCTCTTCATTTTTTGCTCTGACTTCTGCCTGTTGCTTTAAGTCAGATACAAAGCTAGGCCATGGCCCGGATTCCAATTGATCCAGAAATGGAGTTTCATGCTTTGCCATTTACTTACCTCCGTTAAAAAATTAATTTTCATTTTTCAGTGAAAAAATATTCTCACTTGATTGTTAAGCTTTCCGCCTATTTTTAAGGATGATTTTCAAACCATCACTAATATTTAATGCCCCACTTCAGCAAAATATCCTTTATGGTATAAAATGTCTAATATCGAATGTCAATAAAAAAGGAAGTTTTTTGTCATTTAAATCAAAACTTTTTAACAATTTTAAAAACTTCTTCTGCATGATTATAAAGATTTTTTTCCAGGATTTCGGTCTCAGGGGCTTCACTATTATATGATCCTGAAATCATAGTAAAAAGATTAAATAAATTTGCAAGATCAAGCTCTTTTAAAAAGTCCATAAACACATTAAAAAACCCAGGATCATTCTGATCAGTATTGAAATTTTTTGCAAGATTTGTTTCCAATCCTTTTAAAAAACCTTCGATTGTAGCCTTTACAACAATTTTATCTAAAAAAATATATTCTTGAGTCCCTTTATTCCTGTCTATTCGCATTCTCAAAGAAAGATTTAAAAAAAAGAAAAGAAGACCTAACAGCTTATTTTTATCATCAGGCTCCATAAGCACACCATAACCCCGCACTGTTATGAGTTTTACATCAATCTTACCCTGCTCTATCCTCACAACAAAGTCACCAGCTGCATGATGCCATGGAAAAATTTGTTTAAATGACTTAAGATCATAATACAAGGTGAGTATTTCAGAAATTCGTTTATATATTTCAAAGGCTTCCAAATCAGATAATATAGAAAATGTCCCGTTGGAATTCAATATGCCCAATCTGGTTTTGCCTTCACCATCAATCTTGACCCCATGAAATTCTTCAAACTTATCAAACCATTGTGCTAAAAAAAAACCTGTTCTGCCTTTTTCTGATTCAACAAACCCCATACCAAAAACTTTGGGAACAAACATTGTCCCTTTAAGCTCAATTAAATTTTGATATTCATTTTCAATAATAGCTAAACCCATATCTGACACAGCCCCATTTAAAACAAACAATGCAGATTCATCATTTTGAGTGCTTACCATTACCTTTATAGGGTGATAAAAGGGTCCATGCTTTTCAAGAGAAATTAATATCCTGGTGATTTCAATAGTCTTAATATTTCTTTGTAAAGTACTGCTAAGCCCGTCTAATAAAGTTTTATACTTATTTTCTTTAAGAAATTTTTTGGCAGATAAAAAATAATCACCAATGGAAAAACAAGCTGTAGCTACGGGCAGATTAGAATCCTTACTATACAGCAGCCTATCCCAAAGTTTATCCTTAAAAGACAGGTTTTCATCAATCCCTGCAAGTTTAAATTGAAAAAGTGAAGAGGATACTTCCATACCTATCTATAAGATTCCAACTCTTTTATAAGCTCCTGGGGGATATCATATCCAAGCTCCACAGCTTTATCACAATGTTCTATTGCCTTGGCATGGTCTTTAAGCTCAAGATAGGCCACCGCAAGATTATTATGGGCTATGGGGAAATCCGACGCAATTTTAAGCGCTTTTTTATTAGCTTCTATTGATTCTTTTATAAGTCCCTTCATGAAATATGCAGTACCAAGTGTTGTAAAAGCCTGAACAAATTGAGAATTGTGAACGATTGCCTTTTGCAGCATTTTGACTGCTTCATCAATTTTTTTTGTATCTTCTACAGGATCTTTACCATCACATTGTTGGAGTAATACAAAGGCAATATTCCCATATCCTTCAGCAAAACCCGCCCTTGATTTAACAGCAAGCCTGTTAAATCTTAAACACCCTTCCAGATCTTTTCTCTGGAGGCAAAGCCCTCCTAATAAAACATAGGCTTCAGCAAGATTTGGGCTGCATTCAACAGCATCATGGAGTACACTTTCCGCCTCATCATATTCTTTTTTCCCCATAAGAGCCACAGCAAGATTATAATTAGTGGTTCCGCATTCGGTATTCTGGGAAAGCTTAAATCTCAATTCTGCAATATGCTCATCAATATCTTTTAAATTATTTTTTTTTAATTGTTCCTCGTTTTCCATATGTTGCTATCCTTTTACTAAAATATTATTAAATAATGAATGATAAGATAGAGATATTATTATAAATTTTCAAACTGCTTATACCAAAAAAACAAATGAATTGAAATACATATAAAAAATAAAAATATTGAATAATTTCAATACTTATGATAGCAGGAGTTAAATTAATAAAAAAATTTTGGCGCAGGAGATAAAAATTATGGAAAAAGGATGCTATACAGCATTGATTACCCCCTTTGATAATACCGGGGAAATAGACAACCAGGGTCTCGAACAATTAATCAATTTTCAAGTGGAAAACAGCATTACAGGAATCCTTGCCGCAGGGACAACAGGAGAAAGCCCGACCTTAAAATGGGAAGAACATCATCTTATTTCAAAAAAAATAGCAGACCATACCAAAAATAAATGTAAAAGCATTGCAGGTGCCGGAAGTAACAACACCAAAGAAGCCATGAACGCGGTTGAACATGCAGCAAAGATAGGTTATGAATCTGTTCTGCTTGTGGACCCTTATTACAATGGACCAAGCTCCCTTGAAACCAGAAAAGAATATTATGAGCCCATTGCAAAGGCTTTCCCGAAAATTGATATTATACCGTATATCATTCCCGGCAGAACCGGAGGACAGATGTTGCCCCAGGATCTTGCCATTTTATCGGAAAAATACAACAATATATCTTCGGTAAAGGAAGCAACCGGAAACCTTGAGAATATGAAAAAAACCAGAAAGTTCTGCAAAGATGACTTTACAATACTTTCAGGAGACGATCCAATGATTTGCGACATGATGATGGACCCTGACATTCAAGCTGCAGGTGGAATTTCTGTCATTTCAAATATTGCTCCAAAATTTTTAACTCAAATGATCTTGTTGCTTGATAAAGGTGAAACAGATAAAGCTTTAAAAATAAATAATGCCCTTGCACCATTATTCAGTATTATTACTGTCACAACAAAAGAAGATACACCCTATGGCAAAACCCAATGCAGAGCAAGAAATCCTCTTGCAATCAAAACTCTGATGAATCTTCTTGGAATGCCTTCAGGATATTGCAGGCAGCCCATGGGAAAAATGACACAAAAAGGATTGAATATTGTCGTTGATGCTGCAAAAAATGTCTGGGAAAACAATCCTGAAATCTTTGCACCCATTGCAGATTTTTTTAAAGTTGATATTGATGAAAGGCTCAACAATAAGTCCTATAGAAACAACCTATACTATGACTATTAAAAGCAATATCACATTAAAGTAAAATCAGAAGCAAAGCTGTATGCAATATATTGCATACAGCTTTGCCATTTATTTTTTTATAATAATCAAATATACAAAATTGTATCTTAATTCTTCTTTAACTCAAAACCACCGCCATCTTCTGAGAACATAGTTGCCTTTAGCCAGGAAAAACCAAACTTCATCAACTCAACGTCATCGTTTTTAATCGTGTCAATCGTGTCAGATTTCACATCATATCTATCAAGAAATGAACTTTCAAATACAAATTTTTTAAATTGAGTAAGATTATAACAAACCATAAAAAACAATTGACGACTCTTTTCAGTAAGTTTTAATGATGCCGGAACAGTTTTCTTTCTAACAATCAAATCCATCCATTTATCATCCAATTCTTCACGGATTTCAATACCCTGATCCTCACGCCATTCCCTTACAGTCCATTCTTTATCTTCCTCAAAACCATGACAATGCTTTTCTTTGATTGTAAAAAAGAACTCATCATTTTTTTTCGTATCAGGATTGCTTGAATAACTGAGGGCGCCAACGCCTAAAGGATAATATCTGCAAGTTGTGGGGCGATCAGAGTAAATAGTGCATCCGTCTTTATCATCCACAAAAGGACATGATTTTTTTTTATCATCAAGTAATTTTAATTTAACAATAGGTAACTCGGTTTTTTCAAGCATTTTAGGCTCTGTATAAATAGCCAGAAACTCTTCAGAACTCAATTTCAGTGCTTTGCTCATTATCAATATATCATATGGAGTAAGCATTATATCAATACCACGACAGCAATCGGTAAAACATTTAACTCCTTTATGGCAATTAAATTTAAATTTACTGTCATAGCCAAGTTGAACCGGTGGTATTATATCAGTGGCTACCCCATTAGTATTTTCTGTCATTAATAAACCTCTTAATAATATTTTTTAATATCTATAACCCGGATGATTTTTCTTTTATGGCATCAACCTTCTTTTGGATATCTCCTATCCTGTTCAAGGCATTTGCCGCGTATTTGGAATCAGAAAAAAACTCCACAAGGTATTTGTATCTATTCAAAGATGCCTGGTAATTGCCTGATTTATAATAGAACTCTGCCACATATGCCTCATGACCTGCCAGGTGGTTTCTGCATTTAGTGATCATTTTCTCAACTTTGCTTATATAGGAGCAAGTGGGAAATCTCTCTTTTATGCGCTTAAATTGAACAATAGCTTTGGCAGCAGGTCGATTATCTCTGTCAACACTATCTATTCTCTTATACCAGCAAAGTCCGCGCCTGTATATTACACGAGGTATGGCATCATTCTTTGGATGGAGTTCCTCAAAATCTTCATAGGCAAGTATTGCTTCATCATACTCTTTAAGCTCATAATGGCAATCTGCAATTCTCAATTCTGCTAAAATTGCGTATTTGCTAAAGGGATACCAGTCTTTAAGCTGTATAAATGCCTTTAAAGCCTCTTTATACTCTTTATCATCATAGGCAAACGAACCCTGCTCCACTAATTGTTCGGCTGTGCTGTAAACTCTTCCTCCTGATCCGTCTCCACTTTTAAAAAAATCTGCAATTGCACATCCTTGCATGACAAACAATGCAGAAACCAATA
This sequence comes from uncultured Desulfobacterales bacterium, assembly GCA_964612755.1. Lineage (GTDB taxonomy): Bacteria > Desulfobacterota > Desulfobacteria > Desulfobacterales > Desulfobacteraceae > JAIOSM01. The sequence continues at coordinate 26,169 of CAZTEM010000010.1, forward strand.
TAAAAAATAAAAAATTTGTTTTTCTCATATTTAATTATTCTCAACATAATGTTCAGCAGAAATAGCAGAAATAGCACCATCACCAACTGCTGTTGACACCTGCCGCAGCGGGGTATTCCTTGCATCACCGATGGCAAAGACACCTTTAACCGAGGTTGCCATATTAGAATCAGTAACAATAAATCCTGCCTTATCCATTTCAACACTATTTCCAAGGAATTTTGTATTTGGCAACACACCTACCCATATAAAACAGCCATTGGCAGCAAGTTTTTTTGTCTCTTTTGTCTTAACATTTTCAATGTTTACACTTTCTACACTGAAAAAACCATCCATACCCGTAACAACAGAATCCCACACAAATTCAATCTTGTCATTTGCAAATGCGCGTTCCTGCAGAATTTTGGTTGCCCTGAGTTCATCTCTTCTATGAACAAGATAAACTTTTTCAGCAAATTTGGTAAGATATAAAGATTCCTGGACTGCAGTATCTCCTCCGCCCACTGCAACAACGGTTTTACCTTTAAAAAAAGGAGCATCACATGTGGCACAAAAAGAAACGCCTTTTCCAACAAATTTTTCTTCTCCAACATTTAAATATCTTGGAGCCGCTCCAGGCGCAAGTATAACGCTTTTTGTACTAATTGATTTATCACTAAGATTGATCTTTTTTTCCTTTCCTGAAAAATCAACAGATTTTACTTCAGCGGTCTCAATACTAACCCCGAAATTTAAAGCATGATTTTTCATCTTTTCTCCAAGGTCAAACCCGCTTATGCCATCAGGAAATCCAGGATAATTTTCTATCCAGTCTGAAACAATAATCTGTCCACCAGGAGCTGCTTTTTCAAGCACTAACACTTTCATTTTGGCACGACCGGCATACAGCCCGGCAGTGAGTCCACCGGGTCCTGCACCAATAATTACAAGATCATAATCTGCAGTCATTATTAAAACCCCGCTATATTACTTTTTTAATAGATTCTTCCAATTTTTCCTTGGCAACCATGCCTGTAATCTTATCAACCACTTCACCGTCTTTGAAAAAAATAAGGGTAGGAATAGCCTGAATCCCATACTTGCTTGGAGTAACAGGATTTTCATCAACATTAACTTTTACAAAGTTCATTTTTTCACCATATGTTTTTTCAAGGGCTTCGACACTTGGTCCAATTGCCTTACATGGACCGCACCATGGTGCCCAGAAATCAACCATTATGGGGAGCTTAGCCTTTAACACTTCATTTTCAAAATCATCATCATTTAATTCTATAATTCCAGCCATAATAACTCTTTTGTCCTTTGCTGTATTTTATTGTTAGTATTGTATCTTCATAACCTTTTAAATATATGTATTTACATTGATTTTGTCAAACTTTGATTGAAATCAACAAATTATTATTGTATTGTTACAAAACATTAAATCATGCTTTTTAAAAAAGGAAAAATCATGGAACATTCAACCAGCAAAATTCGAATCGGAGCCTTGATTTCCGGCGGTGGAACAAATCTTCAGGCTATCCTTGATTCATGCACCCAAAATAAAATAGATGCAACAATGACATTTACAGGATCTGACAATAAAAATGCCAAGGGTCTTAAAAGAGCAAAAAAAGCAAATGTCCCTATTTTTATTGTTGACTATGCTGATATAATAAACAGCTTTAAAACCACATCTAAAAAATTTGATCTGCCTTCTGATTTCAATCTTGAAAAAATTAAAGCAAAGCAAACACTTTTCCCCAAAAATACAGCAGCAGACAAAATAGATTTTTTTTTAAAAACAAGATCCATTGCTGAAAAACAACTGCTTGATCATATTTTACCACATAATATTGATCTTCTTGTCCTTGCAGGATTCATGAGAACAATGACACCATATTTTATTGATAAATTCACCAATTCTCCTTTAAATCCAAAAATCATGAACATTCACCCTGCACTTCTTCCTTCTTTTCCAGGCACAGACGGGTATGGTGACACTTTCAGATATGGCTGCAAAATTGGCGGCTGCACTGTCCATTTTATAGATTATGGAGAAGACACAGGTCCTATTTTAGGACAAAAAGCCTTTACTATTGAAGATAATGATACCCTTGATGATATAAAGAAAAAAGGCCTTGAACTGGAATGGCAGCTTTTTCCGGAATGTATACAAAATTATGCAGAATCCAGATTAAAATAGTTACTGAGAATCGCTGGATTTACTTAGTTGATTACTTGACAAAACTTATTCTCTCATCCTATACATTAGTTTGCTTATACTTTAATGACACTTTACTGACATTTAAGCTTTTCAGGAGACTTCCATGAATTTTGTAATAATTATAATTGCAATAATAATTGCTGCGGTCATATTTTTTATGTTTCAAATAAATAAAAACAAGGCTGAGAAAAAAAGCATAAACAAAGCGCCCATACAAACCAAGGAACAAAATCACAATACTGAATTTAAAAAAATCATGGATAACCTGTTGCAACTCAATATCTTGATACGAACCGATGCAGACCTTGATCCTGAAATATCAAAAACCATTGAGGCTATTATTGATGATCTTAAGGCGACAATACCTTTGATGATGGAAAAATTCCCTACGGAAACATTGACCTATGAATTGAAAAAAATCGGTTCTGCCCACCTTTTTAATAGTGTAAAAGAATATACTGACCTTTCTGAAGCAAGCCGTGAAAACCAAATATCAATTTTTAAAGATACTCTGGCAAGCCTTAATGAAATTTCCACACGCGCCAGGAATATTGCTGAAAAAAATGAAATCCGTGAATTTAAAACCATGGCAACCTTTCTTAAAACCAAATTCCAAACCAATATTGACTAATAAACCATCTAAAACCTTAACTTAGGAGATAAAATGAACCAGCAAATAACACAAGATCTTAAAAACACAATAGATCAAGCAAAGGCACCGGTTTTAGCTGATATAACCAAAGCTTCAGGTCAGGGCGCGTTAACGCCTGTGCAGTCTGCCGAAAACCTTGTCCCAATTGAACCTGCCCATTTAGACCAAAAGGATCTGGAAAAAATTCAGGCTGAAGCTGATGAATTTTTAGATAAAATCAAGACTGATCCCTCAAACTGGCAGCTTGGCAATTTTGTATTTAATCTTGGTCAAAAAATCATGCAGGATACCCAAAGTCAGGTGAGTTTATATGATCGGAAAATGGGCAAGGTCTTAAAAAACGTTTCCACAAAAGAAAGCTCTGCTGTGGGGAAAAATATTCTTGCCATAAAACTTGAGCTGGACAAGGTAAATCCTGTGGTGGTTTCAAATACAAAACACCCTTTTCAAAAAAAAGTCATGGGGCTTTTTACAAAAACCATCAGCAGACTACCTAAAGGAGACGAAGTCTTAACCATCATTGCTGAAAAGCGAGAAACTGTTAATTCCACCATAGACAGTATAAGGGAGCATCTAAGAAATGAGGCTGACCAGGTTATCTTTGATGCCTCCGAGCTTGCAACAATTTGTGATTCTTTAAAAGAAATTCAGCCAAAGCTCCAGGAAGAAATTTATAAGGGTCAACTCATCTGGAAAAAATTAAGCGATTATCTTCCCACAATAACAGATCCAAGGGAAAAAGAAGCTGTCACGACATTATTAAGTGATCTTGCCATGGCAGTTGTTGATCTGCAAACCATAGACAACTCAAATTTGCAAACAAGATTTGGCGGTGAAATGATGGTGAGAAATTCCCATCTTGTCCAGAGGCTTGTGCAGCGCACTGACATGATACTTGCGACTGCTGTTAAAAATGCTCTTGCCATAAGGGTTGCGGCAGAACAGCAGATGGATACATTGCAGCATCTTGATATGGTTCAAAAGGCTGCGGCAGAAACCATGAAAGATACTGCAAAGGTTATTGGTGATGCTGCTGTAAAAGGAGCAAAAATGAGCCAGAGCATGACTGTTGACATCCAGGCCCTTGAAGAGGCATGCAATACTTATGAAACCGCCTTTGATGCATATACTGAAATTTGTAAAGAAACCATTAATATTGCAACCCAGAGCTCCAATGCATTAAGTGTAATGAATGATAAATTCAGATCAAGAACCGATGCTCTTACAAACCAACGTGACAATAATGAAGAAAATTAAAATAAAAGTTTTATCAAGGAGATATTATGTTAGATCCTGAAACTTTAAAGTCATTTGAAGAACGCTTTAATGCAATAAGAAGCTTAAATCAAGAAAATATTGTCCCTAAAAAAAGACAAAACACTCTTACAATTATGGATATCAAAGAGGGTGGTTTTTTTATTTTAAAGGACAAAACATATTTTGTAAAACAGGCTTGCCCTTATCAAGAAGCTTCTGAAGATTTTGCAAAAGAACTTGATTATACCTTATATGAATTAAATTGCCTTTGCCTTGAAAACGGGAATAATGTCAATTTTGAATGGGAATTTGATGATGATCTTGAAGTAAGTATTACGACTCAAAGGCTTACCTTTAAAGATCTTAGCGATGAAGAAGACCAATCAGTTGATGCAGAAGATATTGACCAGATTGTGGATGACGAAGACCTTGTAATATTTAATAAGGAAAAATTCTGGTACGAAGACGACTGGCCGGCTTTTTATGCCTGTAGAGGCAAAAAAGAAGCTGTTTATATTTATGAATTTGAAAATGAAAATCATACAAAATTCTTAACCATAGAAGAATGGGGTCCAGATAAAAAAAAGCAGGAGTATCAACTCTTTTTAAGTGAACCTGTTAACCCCAAAGCAATCACTATTTTATCCCGGGGGCTGGGTCAATGAAATTGAAAAATTCTTTCCCATATATTCTTATTGCTTTTTTCTTTGGTTTTCTATTAATAAATATCTTTTCAGGATTTGGCGGTCTTCCTTCAAATATTAAAAAAGATTGCAAAGTATCATTAAAAAGGATCAAAGCAGGCAAAGCTTTGATTGATAATGATCATAAAATCTATTTAAAATATATACAAAATGATAAAGTTAATAAAATCAAATCTGCATTTATCAAAGAAAATCTTGAACAGGGATTCCAAAAAGCTGAAAACGAATTTGACAGAGCTTTGAAACTTTATAAAACAAATATTAAGCCGTTGTTAGATGAAAATAAAGAAGAACTGAAAGACAAACTATTAATCGAGCTTCGCAGGGTCAATGCGACAATTGCTACAGGAGAGAATCAATCAAAGCAACCCTTAAAAAGAGCAAAGCATATTTTTGAGGTTTCAACTGCTATAGATAATTTGTCTTCACGTGCCCCTTTGCAGCTTGATGATATCACAAAGACTGTTCAGGACATCAAAACAGGCATTCTTATTCAATCAAAATCTAATTTCCCTGAACAGGCAAAAAAAATTGATACAAAATTCAGCCGATTATCTCTGGTTTTAAAAGAATCAGAAAATGCCTTAAAACAATTAAATAATGAATTTAATAATTATAAAAACAATAGCACAACAGATTATTCAACCCTTACAAAAGCCATTGACTTAATTAATAATAATCATGCAGAGATACAGGTTTTAGCAGATAAATTCTTAAATGAGATAAAAAGCTTATCAAAAAGCTATGTAAAAATACTTAAAGATATGAAAGCTACCTATTCTGTGGTTGTCAAAAGAGAATCATGGAATGGAAATTCTGATTATTCCAATCCATATACCATAAGTTTTTATCGCACCATAAGCCCTGAAGTATATGAATTTATCCAGAATAGCACCATTGAGACAATTGCTGAAATTCATCCCGGATGGACAGGCGTAAAATTTCAAAACCATATAGGTAATATATGGAATAAACTAGAAATCGATCCCATTGAAAAATGGGCACCCCGGCAATATAGACATGATAGTGCATCTTTCTGGTTTGACAGTTGGGATATAAAATATTTTCATAAATATACAATTGTGGAAGATGATCAACAGCATGATACTGAATGGGAGCCTGTTTCCGAAGATGTATATGAGGAAAATTTTGAATTTCTCGGAATGGCATTACTTACAAAACCCTTTGGGAAATTTGAAGAAGAGGCTGATACAAAGGCATCTCCTCCGGGCATGGGTTTTGTGGGAAATCCTCAATATGGTAAATGGGAAAAGGATAACAATGGCAATAGTTTCTGGGGCTGGTACGGCAGATATGCTCTTTTCAGTAATTTGCTTTTCTATTCAACCATGGGTCCAATACGTTATGGAACATGGAATAGATACAATACCGGTTATCGCGGGAGAAGACCATTTTTTGGCTCTACAACCGGTGGCTCTGCCATGTTTGGAACCCATGGTACATATACAAAACAATCTCCCAGGTTCAGGAACACTTCATTTGCCAGGACAGGCGGTTTTAAAAGATCTGCGCCATCAGTAAGAGGTGCATCAAGTTCAGTGCGGGGCGGTGGACCAAAATCAAAGGGCAAATAGATATAGCTTAAGGATATTTTAAGGAGAAAAACATAATGGATTATTCAAGTTTTGGAAAAGAATTTGTTTTTGTAATAATCAGTATTTTAATAATATGGCTTGCAAAACTTATAGCTGACCGCAGGACAACAGAATTTGACGATGATGCCCATATTGATGATGGGAACCTTGCTGTGGGTCTTCGCAGAGCAGGTCTATATCTTGGCATTGCCATTGCCCTTGCCGGTACCATGGGAGGAGATTCAAAAAATTTTTTATCAGACCTTTTAAATCTTCTGGCAGATGGCGCGCTTATTCTTATCTGCCTGTTTTCAGCAAGATTTATTAATGATAAAATAATGCTTGGACCTATTAATAATGACAAAGAATGCATGAAAGGCAATGCTGCTGTCGGAGTAAGTGAAGCATGCATGTATATTGCAACGGGTTTTATACTTAATGGGAGCCTCAGCGGTTCAAGCCATTCCCTTATTGAAAGTGTCTTGAGCACCATTGTATTTTTTATTCTAGGACAAATTGCTCTTTTAGTATTTGGCTATCTTTATGAAAAAATTACACCTTTTAATGTAAGGGACGAAATCAAAAATAATAATCTTGCAGCAGGAATCGGGCTTGGAGGTATTCTTATTGCCCTGGGAATTATTTTACGGGGCAGCATTGAAGGTCCTTTTACAGGCTGGAGATCAGATATTGCAAATTTTTCCATATATACTATTTATGGCATTATAATGTTATTAATCTTTAGAATTGTGATTGATAAAATGTTCTTTCCAACAACAAAACTCACCATTGAAATTAAAGAGGATAAAAATATCGCTGCTCTGTTAGTCGCTGAAAGCGCCATAATTGCCGTTGCTATTATTATCGCTTTTTCAATGTAACAATAAATTATACGAATAATGTCTAAGGTTAAATTTAATTTTGCTTCTTTTCTCCTTTGCGGATGCATTTTTGCAAGTGGTGCATGTGGAATAATACTTGAATATATCCAGGCAAGTATTGCATCAATGATCCTTGGCAATTCCTTTGAACAATGGGCTGTGGTTATAGGTCTCATGCTTTTTTGGATGGGGCTTGCAAGCCTTTTACAGGTACATATAAAAAAAAAGCATCTTATTTATATGTTTATTGCTGTTGAAACAGGACTTGCCCTTGTTGGCGGTTTTTCTCCGACCATCACCTATTATTCCTACAGCCTTACCTCCCACTATGTCCTTGTTCTTTATTTCTTTGTAAGTTTTATCGGCATAATGATTGGGCTTGAAATTCCAATTATAATACGCATTAACAATGATTATACAAAGGAATTAAAAACCAATGTTGGCAATATTCTAAGCGCTGATTATCTAGGGAGCCTTTTGGGTGCCTTAATATATGTTTATATTATTTTAAGATTTTTCCCTATTACAAAAGCAGCTTTTCTCACGGCACAGATAAATTTTATTCTTGCCTTTGTAACTTATATATATTTTTTTGCCAGGAAACTTATTAATAGTAAAATCCCTGCTGTTATCATGATTTTCACCATTGCTCTTATTAGCTATGGGTATATTAAAAGTGACCAATGGGATATAAAAATTCAACAACCCCTTTACGATGACCCTATTGTTTATAGTAAAACCACTCAATATCAGCACATTGTTTTAACACATTATAAACCTCTTAATGAAACAAGACTTTTTATAAATGGGAATCTCCAATTATGCAGTCTTGATGAAGCAAGATATCACGAACCCCTTGTACATCCTGCCATGAATCTTGCGCTTTTCAGGAAAAAGGTTCTTATACTGGGAGGCGGCGATGGCTGTGCATTAAGGGAAGTATTAAAATATAAAGATGTTGAAAAAGTAATGCTTGTTGATCTTGATCCTGTGATGATCAAACTTGCCACTGAAAACCATTTCTTAACTGAAATCAACAATAATTCTTTTAAGGATGCCCGGGTGATAACTAGAATTCTCAATGGTGTAAGCCCCGGAGATGTAAAAGAAATTTTTATGGATAAGGAACCTTTTAAAAAAAACAAATCAAATAAGACAGAAAAAATTGCTGACGTCAAAATAATGAATATTGATGCAGATAAATTTCTTGAAAAAACGCCCGGGTTCTGGGATATCATTATTGTTGACATGCCCGATCCTTCTTCGCCTGAGCTTACAAAGCTATATTCCAGAGCTTTTTATTCCAAGGCAAAACATCATCTTTCAAAATATGGAATTATGGTTGTTCAGGCAACATCACCATATTTTGCAAAAGAAAGTTTTTTATGTATTGGCAGAACCATTAAAAGTGCAGGCTTTACGATTTTACCCTTTCATGAAAATGTTCCAAGTTTTGGTGACTGGGGATGGTTTATTGCGTTAAACTCAAAAACCAGCAAACAAAAATTACAAAAAAGAATAAATAAAATAAAATTCCCAATAGAAACCAGATTTTTAACCGAAGATATTTTTAAAGCTGAGCTTAAATTTGGGAAAACCCTTTTAACAAGTAATAGAAATGATATAAATACATTAATAAATCCAATACTTCTTTCAATTTATTCCAATGACAGCTGGCAATATTAATTAATTTTTAAAAAAATTTTAAAATTCCCTTGACACCTTGTTTTATTTTAATAAATAATAAGTCAGACCTAATATTTAAGATTTGGTTTTTATTAGAAATAATTCTAAAAAAGGAGAAGGGGTATGAAAAAATCATTGAATTTTATTTTTATTCTATTAACCGGGCTATTTTTGTTTATCACCACAGGTCCTGCAATGGGAAAAACAATTGAATTAAAATTAGCCCATTTTATGCCAGCCATGCATGTCCAGCATGTAAAAGCTTTTGTGCCTTTTGCAAAAGCCGTTGCAAAGGCTTCCAACAACGAGGTTAAAATAAAAATATACCCCGGTGGTACACTTGGCAATCCAAAAACCATGGTAAATTCAATCCGTATGGGTATTACAGATATTGGTTTTATTCTTCCAAGCTATGTTCCCGGCAGATTCCAAAGAAGCTCAGTATTTGAACTGCCATTTCTTTTTAATAACGCAGAGCATGTTACAAAGGTAATTTATGATGTTTATGATCAATATCTTGCAAAGGATTATAAGGATTTTAAAGTCCTGTGGTTTCTTTCTGCTCCTTTGAGTCAGGTTCATACCACTAAAGCACCTCTTTTAACCATTGCCGATTTTAAAGGTATAAAAATCAGAGGTGGAAATGCCCTTGAATCAAAAGCCATTAAACTCCTTGGTGGAAATCCTGTTGGGCTTCCCATTTCAGAACTTTCAATTGCAATGCAAAAAGGTGTTGTAGATGGCTGTTTTACACCCTATGCAGCTCTTAGAAGCCATAAACTCATTGATGTTTCCAAATATATTACAGAATTTAATTTTTCAGGCGCAATGATGTGTGTATTAATGAACAAGGCTAAATGGAATAGTCTTCCAGATAAAGCAAAAAAAGCTATTAACTCTGTTGCCACAAAAGAATTCGGATTAAAAGCTGCCAGAGCCTTTGATGAAGAAGACGCTGAAAATAAAGCCATGGCAGCGGCAAAAGGCATGAAATCCTATAAACTTTCCGATAAAGACAGAGCTGCCATAAAAATTAAATTTAATAGCTTTTATACTGATTGGGTAAAAAAGAATGCATCAAAATTTGATTCTCAAAAGCTCCTTGATGCTGTAATGGCTTCTGCAGCAAAGTAATAATTTTGTTAATAATATAAAGCAGCTTACTCAAAAGCTGCTTTATATGCTTTGTAAGGATTAAAAGATGGAACAAAATAATAATAATAGTCCTATAATCAAAGGTTTTTATCCTTTTGTAAAAATTCTTGATTATATTTCATGGCTAACACTTTTTGCCATGATGATGATAACCATATCAGATGTTTTTTTACGAAAATTTACTAATACATCTATTCTCGGGACTGTTGAGCTTACAGAATTTATGATGGTTATAGTTGTATTCTGCTCTCTTGCCCAATGTGAAGTGGACGACGGGCATATACGAGTCGATTTAATCATGAATAAATTTAACTCAAAAATACAAGGCTATGTGGACAGTATTACACAAATTTTAAGCACTATTCTGTTTATCCTCATGTCCACATCTATCTATCACCATGCTGTGAGCATGAAAGCAAGCGGCGAAATCACAATGGATTTGGGGATACCTCTATATCCTTTTATTTATATTGCATTTCTCGGATGTATTGTAATGAGCCTGGTTCTGTTTTGTAAAACAATTATTATTATTTCAAAGGTATTTAAATAATGAATCCTTTAATTATTGGAATTCTGGGAATTGGGGTATTGTTTGTTTTATTAGCCCTGCGAATGCAGATAGGCTTTGCCATGGCTCTTGTTGGCTTTGGCGGGTTTGCAATTTTATCTGGATTTGGTCCAGGACTTGCTATTCTTGGTTTTGAACCTTACCAGACTGTATCCTCATACACATTAAGTGTAATACCATTATTCATGCTCATGGGACAATTTGCAAATCATTCCAATCTTGGTACGGAAATATATGAAACTGCAAATAAATGGATTGGGTTTTTACCTGGCGGGCTTGCAATGGCAACCGTAGGTGCTTGCGCAATGTTTGCGGCCATTTCAGGATCTTCCCTTGCCACAGCAGCCATGTTCGGGACAATTGCTCTTCCTGAAATGCAGAAACTTGACTATTCTGAAAAACTTGCAACAGGCTGTATTGCTGCAGGCGGAACCCTTGGGATTTTAATCCCTCCAAGTTCAGTATTAATCCTCTATGGCATTTTAACGGAACAAAGTATAGGCAGACTTTTTATTGCCGGTATAATCCCGGGAATTTTATTGAGTTTAATGTTTATTGGGACAATATTTGTTATCACAAAGATAAATCCTTCCATGGGCAGACCAGGACCAAAATATACAATAAAAGAAAAAGTTTACTCATTAAAGAATACATGGGCAATACTTACTCTATTTCTCCTTGTGATTGGTGGATTGTATGCGGGCTGGTTCACGCCGACTGCTGCCGCAGGCGTTGGAGCTTTTGGTGCTTTTTTTATAACTCTTTTAAAAGGCAGGCTTAAATGGGATACTCTAATTATCTCATTAAAAGAAGCTGCTTCTTCCACTGCAATGATATTTGGAATTTTAATAGGTGCCATGGTTTTTCAATATTTTATGACATTAAGCCAGATACCAACTACCCTTGCATCATTAATTATTGGAGCAGGCATGGGTAAATATCTTGTAATAAGCTTAATAATTCTCGGGTTTATACTACTTGGATGTTTTATGGAAGGTCTTTCAATAATGGTACTTGCCATCCCAATTATTTTCCCCATTGTCATAAATATGGGGTTTGACCCTATCTGGTTTGGAATCATTCTTACTTTAACAATGGAAATGAGCCTTATCACACCGCCTGTGGGAGTGAACGTCTTTGTATTAAGCGGTGTAGCAAAAGACATACCCATGTCAACAATGTTTAAAGGAATTTTACCATTCTGGATTGCAATGTTTATATGTATTATTATACTGCTGATTTTTCCTGAATTAGTAACTTATTTACCAAATAAAATGATGGGATAGCGAGGATTATGAGTCTTTTAACACAAATACTATTGGCAGCTGATTTTTTCCTTTTGGCAGGTTTTTTATATTTTGCATTTGAATCCCATAAAGAACAGGAAGCAAGAGCCCGAAAAAACGGTATTATGGGAGCTGCAATTGCAATAATTATTGGAATTATGATATTTATTCCCCAGATACAATTTATGATTCTAATATTTTTTATTGCAGGGGCTGTTTTCTCAATTTCCCTTTTGATTCCGGCAAGCCCCAATAAAAAAGCTTTAAAAGGTGCAAAGGGGTATCTTGCTGGCAAGGCGCAGCGTTTTGATGAAAGAGATAGTGTTTTTGCACGATATCGAAGTTTAATACCCGGAACAAAGCAATATGATTATTTTTACAAAAATCTCTATCCTGAAAAAGAAGAACACGATGCAAAAAGGAGAAAAACAGGATTTATCGGCACACCAGGAAGTATTGACAATGGGTATCAACCCAATGTTGCAATGATGCATGCTTCTTTTGCAATCCCTCCTTTTCTCGGACATTATGCGTATAATACCCCTGAACCTGATGTCTCGCCAGCAGACTTAAGCCCTGAAAAAGCCACACTGATTGTTAAAAATCTTGCAAAACATATTGGAGCAGATCTTGTCGGAATTACCAGAATCAACCCGGATCTTATATATTCACACCGGGGAGAAATCCATTATGACAAAGTTGAAAACTGGGGCAAAGAGATAAAAGATTTACCGCCCTATGCCGTAGTAATGATTACTGAAATGAGCCATGGACATGTAATATCAGCGCCCCATACTCCAACTGTTGCCGAGAGTGCTCATCTCTATGCCCGGGGAGCATATATCACGACTTTACTTGCACAATGGTTTTCATATATGGGGTATAAAGGCATAGCTGAGCATACACGAAATTACAATATTCCTCTGCCTCCCCTTGCAGTAGATGCAGGGCTTGGAGAAGTAGGCCGTCAAGGCTATCTTATTGCTCCAAAATTTGGAGCCAGAGTCCGTATTTTTGCTGTATTAACTGATATGCCGCTCCTTGTAGACAAACCCATTGCCCTTGGAGTTGAAGAATTTTGTCAAAAATGTAAAAAATGTGCTGATTCCTGTCCTTCCAAATCAATACCCCAGGGTGAAAAAATTATTTTTAATGGTTTTAAAAAATGGAAGCTCAATGAAGACTCATGTTACGATTATTGGAGTAAAGTTGGAACTGATTGCTCCATCTGCATGGCAATATGTCCTTTTAGCAGACCCAATACTTTTTTACATAAATTTGTAAGACTATTTGTTGCAAAATCAAAAATTGCCCAGATAATATTTCCCTATATTGATAACTTTTTATATGGTAAAAGATGGAGACCAAAAAAGGTTGCACCATGGCTAAATTATAAAAAGGATAAGGATGAAACAGAGGTCTATTAAATGAAAAGATTATCTGAAACAATTGTTGATTCAATTAAATTAAAAATCTTTAACGGCACTTATAAAAAGGGAGAGCGCCTTCTTTCTGAAATTGAACTTGCAAAGGATCATGGGGTATCACGATCTGTAATACGAGAATCTTTACGACTTTTAGAGGGTTTGGGTCTTGTTATCATTAAAAAAGGACCCCGAGGCGGGATTTTTGTTTCACAGGGATATCACAAACCCATTAGCGACTCATTAAAAGGGCTTGTTAATGCGGATAAAATTACAGAAGAAAATGTTTTTGATATCAGACTATTGCTTGAGACCTATGCAACTGCCCAGGCAGCAAAAAATGCCGATGAAATTGACCTGAAACGCCTTAAATCATTCTTAGATATTCCTGATGCTAAGAAAAATAATGCAAAATGGCTCCAGAAAAACAGGTCAAATTTTCATATAGCATTATCAAAAGCTGCCAAAAATCCTGTTATGGAAGTATTGATGCGGGGGCTTATTGATCTTTTACGCAATTATTTTATAAATTTTCTAGACCTGGAATTCGAACAAAACTCCATAAAAACCTATAAAAAAATTATAGAGCATATAGAAAAAAAACAACCTGAAAAAGCAAGAAAACTTATGGAAATCTTTATTCTTGACATGTGGGAGGTCATTAAAAAAAGGGAAGACAACCCTTTTTAAAATTCCACTTTTGGAGCTTTGGCAGCTCCTTTATCTGCCATAAAATAAACTTTTTTCTCAAAACCAAAAATCCTGGCAATTATTACCCTTGGGAACTGCTTTATAAAAACATTATAATTTTTTGCAGCTATATTAAATCTTTTTCTTTCAACAGTAATTCTGTTTTCAGTTCCTTCAAGCTGGCTTTGAAGAACAATAAAGTTTTCATTTGCCTTAAGTTCAGGATATTGTTCAACAACAACCATTAATTTTGACAATGCACCATTTAAAGAACTCTGGGCATCCTGAAACTTCTTAAAAGCTGCCGGATCTGATAATATTTTATCAGACATTTTAATACTATTGCCTGCTTTTGCCCGTGCTTCTGTAACCTTTGTTAATGTCTCCTTTTCATGCACAGCATATCCCTTGACCGTTGAAACAAGATTAGGAATTAAATCAAGCCTTCTCTGGTAAACATTTTCAACCTGGCTCCATTTTTCCTTAACTATTTCTTCCATCTGCACCATTTGATTGTAGCTGTTCTGTAAATACAGTCCTGCAAGAACAGCGACTATGAGCAATAATATCAAAGTTCCTGAACATCCAAGCATAATTTTCTTTCCCATCAATTTCCTCCTGATAATTTCCATGGATAATTTATAATGCCTTTAGCAAATTTTCCCCAAAATAAGCCTGGGAAAAATCTATTTTCGCTTTTCAATTTGTGCAATTGCCTTATTTATCATTGCAAGATATTTGTCATTCTCCCCGTAGGACGGGTTTAATTTCATCTGAATTTTAAGATATTTTTTTGCCTTGTAAATCAACTCTTGTGACCCCTTTGTCATGCCTTGATAATAACAGGCAACAGCAAGATGATAATAAGCATAAAGATGTTTTCTGTTGAGTTTAATGCTCTTTTCCAATAATTTAATGGCTTTTTTAAAGTCTCTTTTTGAACCCCATATACAATAATATCCCCTGCGGTAGGCAATCTCGCCATCATATATATCCTGCAGACCCATTCTCCCCATGGAGCGTGATATCTTTATCATTTTTTCCGCTTTATCATATTCGTCTTTCTGGTAAATGAGAAATGATGCATAATTAACATAGTCCCATGGCATATTGGCATTATATTTTTTATCGTTTTTCAAAAGTTCCTTATATGCTATTTCAACCAGATTGTGGTCCTTCTCCCAATAAATCTCGATCAGGATTTCCAATGCATTGTGTTTACGAATAAAGATCGAAGATTCTGAAAAATGACAGGCAAGATTCTCTTTTTCAGGATTACCGTCCGGAAGGGACAGCATCTTAAGATAAAGGGCTCTTTCACGAGACAGAGGGTTTTTATTTAATTTTGCAAGAAATTTTTCAGCCTTTTTTTTATTTTTCAATGCCTCGCCATAAAACAGGGCACAATAATAGTTGACCTCATAATTTTCAGGAGCAAGCTCAATTGCTTTTTTATAATGCTGTTCTGCTTTTGCAAGCGTGTTTAATGGAGCTGTGCTGTTTCTGGTGAACCAGATTTTGACCAGCATGCGCCCCTTGAGAAGATGTGTCAAAGGGTCGTTGGCTTCCATATTGTTGATGCATTCAGATACCTGCTTGAATATCTCATTTTTGCCATTGCATTTATCAAGGAGGGTCATTGCCTCTGTAAAGCTGCATTTTGAGCCTGGATTTTCTGCAGCATTAACCAGAGTTTGGCTGCAACAAAATAAAAAACAAGAAATAAGAAATATGTTTATTATAGTTTTCATGGGGCAACTCCCGTAAGCCTGTGTCTTTTATTTCCATCCCGGATAATAGTTACAATTGCTGTTTTGCCGGGCTTGACACTATGGAAATACCATAAAGTCCTGAACAGATTTGGTGCATCAATAAAATCTTCACCATCACCAATTCCGACAATTATATCATCTGTTTTAAGACCAAGCTTATTTTTTGCAGGTCCATCCTGTGCAACCCAGCTTACCTTACACCTGATCTTTCCCGGTGGATCCCCGGGCAGATTACAATCTCTGCATTCAAAGACCCAGGGGTTTATCTTTTTCTTTTTTACATGTTTGATATTTGGGAAACCATTGATGTCATAATCAAACCTTTTAAAAACAAATTCATAGGGACCATTAAACTTTTCCCTGTCCTGCTGTGAAAAATGCCATTGCATTTTTACATTAAACCGGATTACCTTTGCCATGGTGAAAATATCAAGGCGCCACTTTCCCTTTTCCCGTACAAAGAGATAGGGACAGCATGTGCGCTGCTCAATTGGATGCAGCAGAACTGCATGGGTACCGTCTTCAGAACAGATGACCTTGCCGTCATGGCATTTGGAAACAAAGCGATATTCATTGTCAATATTAATATCCGTGACTGTTCGATCCTGAAAGAATTTTTGTGTTGCCTTGGAGTAGATATCAAGGTTGGGATTTTTATTGTGTGTCTTAAGAGACATAACATGCTTGGCAAAGATATCCTCAGGTGTATCACTCTCTTTGGCATAAATGTTTTTACCCTGTTTGGCTGTTTTGTCCTTTTGACCTAGGAGTGCATCGGTTTTTGCCCCTCCTCCAATACTCTCGGTTTGCATGGGTTCCATAAATTCTTTGTTTTGCTCTGCCTCCATTGCCCGGTCTTTAACAAGCTCCATCATCATGTATATTCCGTCTGATACATTGGAGTCACGAAAAAAAGGCACCATGCCCTTACGTTCGACATAAGAGACAAAAGCGTCAGTATAGATAGGCTCAAGTGCCATGGAAACACCCATCCTGGTCTTACCAAGGCGGGTGTTAATCACCAGAAGCAATGCCCTGCCGCTTGTGCTGCGGCTTTCCTGCTTAAAATCGTCATAGGCGTCATTGGTAAATGAATTGATATCCTGGTCGCTCTTAGTTGTTAATACTCTAAAATCAATATCAAAGGTTTCAAGCAGATAATTGTTGTATGTTCGGTACTGATCTGTGACCTCAGGTGTAAAGTTAACAACTCCGGCATTATCAATAATAAGAATAGTTGACCGGGGAGTATTTTTTGTTTCTTCGCTGCAGCCGATAAACATCAACAGTGTGAGTAATATTACCATAGACCTGATTACTTTGTTCAATCTTTATCCTCCTTGTCCATATTATTCATATAAACCCTCTGGAGTAATGCCAGACCAATTCAGACAATTATGCCACAAAATCTTTGAGAGATAAAAATTCAATGGTGCCTGATGTGGCGCAGCATATATTCAGTATCGTCTTTTACTATCCAAGGCAAGTAAAAATTTAATAAAATAATCTCATAGAGTCATTAACGTAATTGTGATTGTATTGCCTTAATTAAATTATCAGGATCATTTGTACCCAAATTTATTTTAGTACCATTTTTAAGCTCAAATTCAACAGCGGTTGTTCCGGAAACAGCATACAGCCAACCTGACGGTATATAACGAATACCCAGACCATAATACCACTTTGTTTTTATAACTCTGACAGAGTTAATGGATTTTATGTCTAAGGATTTTTTCCAGAAACCAGGACCAAACGACCAATTAACTGAATTATTGTCAACCTGTATATTTAATGAATGAAATAAAAATGAAATTATACCTAAAATTATGATTGCCGGCAATATAACCTCATTATTGTTCCCAATACTTGTAAAAATAATAAAGCATAGTACACCCCCAATAACCAATAAAAGAGCTTTACCTGTCTGTGTGTTTTGATACTGCATATATTGTAATGTCCTCCTTTGTTTTTTTATACTGAATATCCTGTAAAGCGTTGCTGATACTCTTTTGGTCTCAGACCAGTAAGACGGATGAATATCTTCCTGAAAAACGCAACATCTTCATACCCAACTTGATAGGTGATTTCATTAAATGTAAATACCCCATCTTCTATAAGATTTTTTGCATGTTCCACCCGCAGTTTCTGCAGATATCTCAACGATGTCATCCCAACCGCCCGCTTAAACCGCCGTTCCAAGGATCGGCGGCTCATTCGTAACTCCTTTACCAGCCATTCATAATCAATTACCTTTGTATAATTTTGTTCAATCCATTCCTGTGCCTTGACAATTAAGGCATCCCCATGATTTTTTGTGCTGACCCAACAATCATAAGGAGTTTGTTTTTTCCTGCCCATATCAAGCACCATGGTCTTTGCTGATTCAACAGCTGCCTGCCGCCCGCAAAATTTTTCCACAAGATATAAAGAAAGATCCATGCCTGCATTCACACCAGCGGAACAATAAAGGCGGCCGTGGTCAAGATACATCTGATTTTGGTCCAGTTTAATCCAGGGGTATTTCTTGCGGAATAATTCAGCAAACCCCCAGTGAAGAGTAGCTGATTTGCCATCCAGAAGCCCGGTTTCTGCAAGCAAAAACACACCGGTGCAAACACTTGCTATATGGGCGCCTTGATCAAAATGGTGGTGCAGCCAAGGGATTAATTCTGGATTAAGCTCAAGGATTTTTTCAATATAGGTGGCAGATGAAATAATGATTAAATCTGTTTTATCTATCTCCTGAATGCTGCAATGTGGTTGAATGAGAATATTGTTCACAGACTTAATAGGTTTGCCATCAGCTGATGCGATGGTGACATCAAAAAAAGGAGTTTGTGGAATATTCTTAACACGATTCCACAACCGCCCAGCCTGATTTAGAATATCCATAGGACCAAAAATAGTAGTGGCCATTGTGTTGTGCGGAGCAAGAATGACAACTTTTGTTGTTGGATTTCCCATATAATTTTTCAATATTTGTCTATATCACCTATATAAATGTCATTTATGCCACTATACATTCATAAATGCACTTTGTAAAATAGAATAAATATTAATTAAGGAGAAAAAAATGCTCCCAAAACAAATTAAAGAGACAGTGGCGCCATGCGGTCTGTGTTGTGCAACCTGCTTTGCCCATGTGGATGGCGATATCCGTAAATACAGCATAAAACTCAAAGAAAAGCTGGGTAATTTCCATTTCAATGCTGAACGTTTTATTACATTACTTGCAAATCCCATTTTCAAAAAATACCCGGATTTCAAGGAAATGCTTGACTATTTTGCTGCGACAAATTGCCAGGGATGCCGCAATGAACAATGCAAGCTTTTTAAAAATTGTGGCATACGGGTGTGTCATCAAAAAAAACAAATTGATTTCTGCTACAAGTGTGATCAATTTCCTTGCAATAAAACCAATTTTGATTCCGATTTCTATAAGAGCTGGGTGTTCATCAATGAAAAAATAAGAAAAAAAGGGATAGAACGGTTTGCTAAAGAAGCAAAAACCCGCCTTAGGTATCCCTGATTTTACTCTTTATAGCGATATTTTGATTCCTTTGTGGATTAATTAATTATTGTGCCTTATTTGCACCAATGCCA
>CAZTEM010000011.1:0-29162 GCA_964612755.1 uncultured Desulfobacterales bacterium
GAGAATTGCTGAAACAATAACGAATAACTTGCATAAAACCATTGTTATGTGGTAATTTGCTAAAGTTATGAAACAATATGTTATTGACGGGTTAAGACCTCAGGACTTTATTAAGATAAAAGATTATCTGGACAAACATTTTGAAGTTTCACCTCTTGGTGGAATTTATTGGGTGGAACTTGCAGAGGATATTTTAACTCCTACACAGAAAAATCATACAGAATGTAAACCCCATGTCTTTGCTCTTGCACTTGAGAAGCAATCTGTTTCTCTTGAGTTATTGGTTAGAATTAAAACAAACATTAAATGTGATTGTATGGGCTATGCCAATGCGCAACAGCGAGAATGGCTGGTTCAAAAAATAGATTCAATACTTTGTGAGTTGAATATTGAGGTTTGAAATTTGGATTTTTTAAATAAAATAAGGTTTTAAAATGCTTAAAATAATACCATTGGGCGGTCTCGGAGAGATCGGGCTTAATATGATGGTGATTGAATATGAAGATACCATTCTTGTTATAGATGCAGGGATAATGTTCCCTGAAGAATATATGCTTGGTATTGATATTGTTATTCCTGATATGGTCTATTTGCGGGAAAATTTAAATAAGGTAAAGGGCTTGATAATAACCCATGCCCATGAAGATCATATTGGGGCAGTGCCTTATTTTTTAAAAGAAATTCCAGTGCCTGTTTATGGGTCTGAATTTACTTTAAAGGTCGTAAAAAATAAACTCGACTCTTTTGGGTTTTTCCCTAATGTCTCATTTTGCCAGGTGAATTATGGGGATTCTGTTTCCATTGATCCCTTTAAAATTGAATTTATATGTGTAACCCATAGTATAGTCGGCGGATTTGCCATGGAGATCACAACTCCTGTTGGGAAAATAGTTCATACAGGAGATTTCAGGATGTGTCACAGTGCTGAAGAGCTAAACCCCACAGATGTTTCAAGGTTTGCAAAATGCGGAGAAAAGGGCATTCTGGCATTGCTTTCTGATTCCACAAATGTGGAAAAAGAAGGTTATACAATGTCAAATCAGGTGCTTCGTGAAAATCTGGATAATTATGTTGCAGCAAGTGAGGGCAGGGTGATTGTTGCGCTTTTTGCATCTAATGTGACAAGGATTCAGCATCTTGTTGATATTGCGCTGAAAATAGGGCGTAAGGTTGTTTTTGATGGCAGAAGTATTTTGCAGACAATTGCCGTTGCCATTGAACTTGGATATTTAAAATGTCCAAAAGATAAGATTCTGGATATTAAAGAAATCAAAAATATCCCGGGCAGCCAGATACTGATTATTACTACAGGCAGCCAGGGCGAACCTTTATCAGCTCTTGCGCGCATGGCAATGGGACAGCACAGACAGGTGAAGATAAAACGCGGAGATAGAGTTATTTTATCTTCCAAGGATATTCCAGGAAATGAGAAATCCATTGCAAATATTATTAATAATTTATATAAACGCGGAGCAGATGTAGTTTATAACAAGGTTGCAGATGTCCATTCTTCAGGGCACGCCCATCAGGAAGAATTAAAATTAATGATAAGTCTTACAAAACCTGAGTATTTTATTCCAATACATGGTGAATACCGTCATCTGGTAGTGCATGCACGACTTGCTGAAAAACTCGGTATTGCAAAGGAAAAATCCCTGGTTGTTGAAGATGGAGGGGTTATTGCCTTTGATGAGAATGGAGGCAGGGTTGCAGGAAGAGTCAATGTCGGTAAGATTCTTGTGGATGGTAAAGGTATTGGAGATGTGGGCAGAAGTGTCTTAAAGGAAAGACATCAGCTTTCAGAACACGGACTTGTTATTGTGTCAATGGTATTGGATGAAGAAACAGGAGATATAATTTCAGGACCTGATCTTATTTCAAAAGGTTTTGTTTTTAATGCCGCAACAGGATATCTTGTTGATGATGCTCAATGCGTAATCCTTGAAGTTGTTGAGGATTTAAGGCAGGGGCTTTTGGTTGGTATGAATACAGAGATTTTAAGAAATAGGTTGACCAAGGCATTAAAAGAATATTTCAGTTTTGCAATTAAACGTAAACCAATGATATTGCCGGTGATAACCCAGGTATGAAAAAAGAACTGATAGGAATAATTTATTTATTTTCTTTTATTTTAGTTTTGATGAGCCTGTTTTCATTTAATGCAGCAGATCCTTCATGCTGCAATAATCCTTTTTCGCAACCTGAAAATATTCATAACCTTTTTGGGCTTTTAGGTGCACACATTGCAGGATTGTTTATTTTTCTTTTTGGGCTGGGTTCTTTTTGGATCCCTTCGCTTATTTTGCTTTCAGCCTTTTGGTATTTTAAAGGGAAATCAGGCAGGGTCATTGTTTTTACATTAATGGGCGGTTTTTTTCTGATATTGTCAACTGGTGGTTTTTTCAGCCTTTTTAGAGAGGAGTATGCTCTTTTCGGGACAAGTTTTTCATCAGGTGGCATTGTTGCTATTCCTTTTGTTAATTTTCTCTTTAGATATACCAATACAGCAGGCACCATTCTAATTCTTTTTTTTCTTTTAATTGTTGGTTTTATCCTTACAACAGGCATATCGTTTTTTACTTTTTCATTATTTGTACGGGACAAAATTTTAAGAGTTTTCTTAACAATTAAAAGTGATTTAAGAGAAGGCTGGATTTTATTAAAAGAATATTTTGCAAATTCAAAAGAAAAAAAACAGGCAGCAAAAGATGTTATGCTGGAACCCATAGAAGAAGAGCCACTACCTGATAGCAAAATTTTGCCCATGGTAAAAAATGATTTGAATTTTGTTGATGAATATAGTGAATATATAGAAAATCCTGTTATTGAATATGAAGAAGATTTACAAAAGACAGAGCCCAGAATCAGAAAACTTAAGATTGATGAGACACCAATCGGATCAACTTTTCCTGGAATTGACGGGATTAAAGAAGATATAAGGGAAGATAAAGGATTTATTCTCCCGTCGATTTCATTTTTACATGATAAAAAGAAAAAAATCAGAACCATAGATACTGAAAAACTTAAAGATAAAAGCAGGCTTCTTGAAAGAAAATTAAAAGATTTTAAAATTGCAGGAGAAGTCGTAGAGATCCTTCCGGGTCCTGTTCTTACAACATTTGAATATAGACCTGCCCCAGGAGTTAAAATCAGTAAAATTGTAAATTTGACTGATGAT
Source organism: uncultured Desulfobacterales bacterium (assembly GCA_964612755.1). Taxonomy (GTDB): domain Bacteria; phylum Desulfobacterota; class Desulfobacteria; order Desulfobacterales; family Desulfobacteraceae; genus JAIOSM01. The sequence goes on from CAZTEM010000011.1 coordinate 3,179, forward strand.
CTTGCCCTTGCCTTAAGTGCCATGAGTATCAGGATTGTGGCGCCGATTCCCGGTAAAGACGTGATTGGAATAGAAATCCCAAATGATATAAAAGAATCGGTTTATTTAAAAGAACTTGTTGGATCAAAGGAATTTTTAGCATCAAAATCCAGGCTTACTCTTGGACTTGGAAAGGATATCCTTGGTAATATAATTGTCACAAAGCTTGATAATATGCCCCATCTTCTTATTGCAGGTGCAACCGGTACCGGTAAAAGTGTTGGTCTAAACTCAATGATTGCAAGTCTTCTTTATAAAGCATCACCCGATGAAGTAAAATTTATAATGATTGATCCAAAAAGGATTGAACTTTCTGTTTATGATGATATTCCCCATCTTATTTCTCCTGTTGTAACAGATATGAAAAAAGCAACCAATGCCTTATTCTGGGCAGTAAGGGAAATGGAAAGAAGATATGAAATCCTGGCAGAAACAGGAACCAGAAATATTACACAATATAATGAATTTATTGGAAGAGAAAATAAAAAGAATAAGTCTAAAAAGAATGCTGATGACAAAGTACAAACTGTTGACGCCTTGGAAAAACTGCCCTTTATTGTAATTATTGTTGATGAATTTGCAGATTTAATGATGGTTGCCTCAAAAGATGTTGAGATAGCTTTGACCAGGCTTGCGCAAATGGCAAGGGCTGCTGGAATGCATTTAATACTTGCTACCCAGAGACCTTCTGTGAATGTTTTAACAGGGATAATCAAGGCAAATTTTCCCACAAGAATTTCTTTTCAGGTCTCATCAAGGATAGATTCAAGAACCATACTTGATTCCAATGGTTCTGAAAACCTTTTAGGTGATGGAGATATGCTTTTTGCACCACCGGGTACAGGTCGTCTCATAAGAATCCAGGGTACATTTGTTTCAGAAGAAGAAATAAAAAATATTACTGATTTTTTAAAGTCCCAGAGAAAGCCTCAATATGTTGAAGAGATAACAAAACAAGTGGATGAGGATGAAGATGCAGGTTTTGATGAAGCTGATTATGATGAAAAATATGATGAAGCCTTAGCCTTTGTCACAAAGACAAAACAGGCATCTATCTCAGGGGTCCAGCGCCGTTTTCGTATTGGTTATAATAGAGCCGCAAGAATAATCGAAATGATGGAAAGAGAAGGAGTGGTAGGACCTTCAGACGGATCAAAACCCAGGGAAGTTTTAGTTCGAAGTTTTGATGAATTATAAAAATGATAAATTTAAAATTTGCTTCCACCATTAAAGGATTTATGCATGATGATGAGGCATTAGCCCTTTATCAGACTGCATTGCTTGCAGCTGACTTAAGTCATCCTTTACTTGAGATTGGCAGTTATTGTGGGAAATCTGCATATTTTATCGGTGTTGCAGCCAGAAAAAAAAATGGAATCCTTTTTTCCATTGATCACCATAAAGGATCTATTGAACAGCAGCCGGGACAGGAATATTTTGATCCTGATCTTTTTGATGATAAAAAAGGCAGGATTAATACTTTGCCTTTATTTGAAGAGACAATAAATAAAGCAGATTTAGTGGATTTTATTGTGCCAATAGTGACAAATTCACAAATTGCAGGGAAAATGTGGTCGACTCCTCTTTCCATGGTGTTTATTGATGGAGGTCACAGTCTTGAGGATGCTTTAGAAGATTATCTGATCTGGGAACAATTTATTATTAAAGGTGGTTTTCTTGTCATCCATGATATTTTTTTTGATCCTGAAAAAGGGGGGCAGGCACCAAGAATAGTATATGAAAAAGCACTTAAGTCAGGAAAATATGAAAAGTATACCCTTGAAAAAACCCTTGGAGTCCTTAAACGTCTTTGATAAAATAAAGCACAAGACTTTTGCCGATAAATGGATTTAGTATTTTTTCAATTATTCTGGTCAGCTTGGGTTTTTTCATGAGATCCCAGACAAGCAGCCTGTGATACAGGTTAACTGAAAAAGAATCTGTACGATTGCATCCCACAAGACATTTAAGCCACCAGAACGGTGAATGCAAACCATGGGCATAATGGGTCTTAAAATGTTTAGCCCCATTTTTTTCAATCATTTTTATAAGCTTGTTTTTTTTATAAATTCTTATATGTCCCTGGTTTACATCTAAATATTGGTCTGAAAGCATCCAGCATAATTTTTCCGGTAAAAATCTAGGTACACTTATGGCAAGTATGCCTTTGTTTTTTAAAACCCTTAAAAGCTCTTGAACAGCATTTTTGTCATCAGGGATATGCTCAAGCACTTCTGAGCAGATAACAACATCAAACAAATTGCTTTTAAAAGAAAGATTCATAATATCACTTATATTAAGTCCCCAGGAAGAATCTTTAAAGTCATTTACCTTTTCATGAAATTTCAATTTTTCTTTTGTTTTTAACAGGTCAGGAAAACTTAAGTCAGCTCCCTGGCAAAAGATTTTTTCCCCCTGGCAGGCTCTTGCAATATGTCTGCCTTCTCCACAGCCCATGTCAAGAATTTTTTGCCCTGGTTTTATATTAAGGTTTTTAAAATTTATAGTAATCATTTGTTGTAAGCTGCAATTATATTTTTGTATGCCTGAGCAGTTTTAATGGCAGTGTTTTCCCAGGTAAAGTGTTTTAAGATTCTTTTATATCCCGCGTCAGCAAGTTTTTCTCTTTGGTCCGGGTCATCTAATAATTCTACAATAGCGTTGTGAAGAGCCTGGGCATTACCAGGCGGGACAAGTTTTGCAGCATTGCCTGTGACCTCGGGCAGTGCTCCGCCAGTGGTACAGACTAAAGGCAGTCTGCACGCCATTGCTTCGCCTGCAGGAAGACCAAACCCTTCATATAATGATGGCACTACGGCAATGCTTGCTTTGGCATATTCTTTGATAAATCTTGCATGGTCAACCCGCCCTGTAAAATGCACATGATTTTTCAGGTCAAGTTTTTGAACAAGCTTTTCAATACCACCATTTTTTTTGGGGCTGCCAATCACTATAAGTTTAATTTTACGTTTCTCACTGATTTTTTTTATGGCATGCAAAAGGTGATATAAACCTTTTAAAGGAGTATCTGCACTATTTGTAACAATTAACCTTTCAGGGTCTTTTTTGATATTGTCCAATGGATAAAATAAGTCTGTATCAATACCAATGGGGATTGAAATGATTTTTTTTTCAGGTATTTTAAATTCCTTTGAAATATCGTTTTTGGAAAAATCCGATACAGTAATAATATGGTTAAGCCTTTTTGCAACATATTTTTGCATGGTGATAAATGAATACCATCTCATGTGCTTTATTTTTTTTAAAAAGGATTTTGTGCTTCTTATGGCAATTTTTCTATCAATGGTTATGGGGTGATGAATGGTTGCAACAAGGGGAATGTTTTTTGATATTGATAACATTGAAAACCCAAGACATTGATTATCATGGATAATATCATATCTGGTCTGTTTGTTTTTCAGGTATCTATGGGCGCGGAGACCAAAGGTAAAAGGTTCGGGATATCCCATTGTAGAAACCAGGAACCATTCCATGAAATTAATGGGATCTTTAAGTTCGGCAAGGCTTGGCATACGGAACAGATCATCAGGGTTATAAAGGTCAAGAGTGGGGATGTTTGTAAGCTTTGAACCCGGAAAAAGCATGGGATCTCCCGGACCTGAAATTACTTCTACACTATGTCCAAGATCACTAAGCGCTTTTGACAGGTTTCTGACATACACTCCCTGTCCACCGCAGTGGGGGTTGCTTCTATAGCTTATAAGACCAATTTTAAGTTTGGATTTACTATGATTTGAATTCATTATCAATAGTTTCTTTTGCTTCACCTGCTACATACAATGAACCTGCAATACATACAATATCAGAATCTTTTGAAGTATTAATGGCAAATCTGCAGGCCTTGCCTACATCCTCAATAATAATCAGTTCTGCCCTGGAAAATTTTTTAGCTGCTTTTTTTAAAACCAATGGATTGATACTCCTGTCAATCTTTGCTTTTGTAAAAATAATTCTGGTACTTACGGATGTTATATTTTTGAGCATTGTTTCAAAAGGTTTGTCATCAAGAATTCCAATTACCGTGGTAAGGTTTTTATCCTTAAAATTTTTTTTAAGATAATTGCCGAGAACTTTTGAGGCATGCAGGTTATGAGCCCCATCAATAATAACACATGGTTTGGAAAGAATATATTCAAGCCTGCCCGGCCATTTTGCAGCTTTTAATCCCTGTTTAATATTCGATTGAGTAAAGATTTTGCGATCATTACTTTTAAGTTTTATTAATTCAAGAGCGGCAAGAGCTAATGCTGCATTGATTCTCTGGTGATCCCCCTTTAAAGGAGTTTCAATATTTTTTAATTTGTTCAAGATACCATTATATGAAAAATTATTTGTTTTTGGGGTTTTCCTGATTGAAAAATCATTTTTAAATATATATAAAGGTGATGATTTTTCTTTTGCTTTTTGTTTGATAAATTCAATGCCTGAAGGCTGGGTCACACCTGTTACCACAGGTTTGCCCTGTTTGATAATCCCTGCTTTTTCCCTGGCAAGATCTTTAATTGTATTGCCAAGATAGTCTGTGTGTTCAATGGACAGGTTGGAAATCACACTGACTTCCGGTGTTATGATGTTGGTGGCATCAAATCTGCCTCCCATTCCTGTTTCAATAATTGCAAATTCGACTTTATTCTGGCTGAATATATAAAATGCCATTGCAGTGGCTATTTCAAAAAAAGTTCCCTTTCTTTTTCCAATGTCAACATTGTCAACTGCCTTGTATGCTTTTAGGATTTCATCATCTGAGACATCAATGCCGTTAATGGCAAAGCGTTCATTGAATTTAACAAGATGTGGAGAAGTATAAAGTCCGGTTTTATAGCCTGCCTTAGATAATATGGAGGATATGTATGTCCCGATGGAACCTTTGCCGTTAGTACCTGCAATATGAATAGTCCTGTAATTTTTTTGAGGGGAGTTTAGAAATCGTAAAATATTGGATATGGTATCGAGTTCAAGCTTGATACCAAAACGACCTAATTTAAATAATTTTTTTAAACAATCTTTATATGTGTCAGTATTCATTTTAAGGCAAAATAACCATGACAAATAAAACCCGGTAAAAAGGTTTTATTATAATATTATCCTGATACCGGGTGTTTGATACGTTATTTTTCAGTTTATCTTCTTTTTCTTCTACTGGATTGTGCAATACGCTGTCGTCTTAATGCTTCTCTGTTTTTACGTCGTCGGTGTTGACAAGGTTTTTCATGATATTTTTTTAATTTCAATCTTTTAAAAAGACCATCGTTCTGAATCTTTTTTTTCAAGATTTTCATGGCTCTTTCAACATCGTTATCAATAACATAAACATTAATACTCTTCAAAGACATCGCCCCTTTCTTATTTTATTTTACTTCTTTCTTAAGTACGAATAAATACCAAATTTTTTATTGTAAAGCAAGTAAAACTTTATAATATTTAAGACTTAATCAATAAAGTTGTTTCATTATTTACAAGATTATACTTGACACTATGAGCGTTGCTATATTAGCATGAAATATACAAAATATTTTGAGGGGTATAATATGCACCACGAAATCGCTAAAATCCAAAATGATTTTTCGTTTTTTATTGAGCTTGGTAAACCTTTGTCCAAAGCAAAGTCAATTAAAGAAACCTTTGATGTTATAATGTATCAGATAGGTGATATCTTTCAGCCTGAAAACTGGTCTTTGCTTTTAAATGATGCAAAAACAGATGAAATGGTTTTTACCCTGGTAGTAGGAAATAATAAAAAGGAGCTGCAGGGAAGGCATCTGCCCAGAGAAAAGGGTATTGTGGGCTATATTGTATCCACAGGCAAATCATTGATAGTTGAGGATGTAGAGCATGATCGCAGGTTTGATATGCATATTGATAAAAAGATAGGGTTTAAAACCAAATCCATAATCGGAGTTCCGCTTATAACCGGTAATAAAATATTCGGGGTTATTGAATTGATTAATAAAATAAGTGGGGAAAACTTTACTGTCATGGATTTAAAAATATTATCATCCATAGCAGAATATGCTGCAATCGCTATTGAAAGGTCATATTATAACCAGGCTTTACAGAAGATTGCCTGGAAAGACCGACTTACCGGTGTTAATAACCGAAATGGTTTTGAGCGTGCTGTAAATAATTTAATGGAGAATCTTAAACGTTATAAAACCCCTTTTTCTATCCTTATGCTGGATATAATAGAATTTAAAGCAATAAAACATAAATTTGGTCATTCAGTTGGAGATGATATACTTAAAAAAATGGCATTGGTCCTCAAAAAATCAATAAGAAAAGTTGATCAGGTTTTCAGGTATGAAGAAGATGAATTTATTGTTCTTTTGCCAACTATTGATGATAAAAATGTATTGGTTGCAAAACAACGCTTGCTGGAGAAATTTAAAAATTTCAGTGACATGCTGAAAAAGCACATTCCATGCAATGTAAGCATAAAAGAATATACTTTAAACACCTATGATTTGGAAAAGCTTTCATTAATCCTTGAGAAAAGAATATTACCGCAAAAAAATGATTATGAGGGTAATATTGAGAATATAGGTGATAAATTGCAGCCATTATTTAAAAAGGAAACAGAAGAAGCAGAAAATATTCAGGAAGAAACCCAGAAAGTCTATGGTAAAAAAGTATCCCTTCAGGGTGAGTTCTATTTGTTAAAAACACATGGGAGTGGGTCAATTACAGTTAAAGAATTGTCCATGCAGAGGATCGGGTTTCAGTTTTCCGGCAGGCATAAAATAAAGCCTGAAGAGATACTGGATGTTAAATTCACATTAAAGAATAAGAATAGGTCTGTAATTAAAAGACGTGTTATAGTGGATATGGTAAAAGATGGTTTTGTAAAAGGAGAATTTTATAATCCTCCGCCCTATGATACTGATCTTGGATTTTTCCTTTTTTCCTAGCCAATATTGTATAAAAAAAACAGGAACCAGACTTGTTATAATATTCTGATTCCTGTTTTAAATTAAGAAAATAAATTTAAATTTTATAGTTTAGAAATAAGTTCATCTGTTACAGATTTGAGATCTTTTTCTCCAGCCAATGTAATATATTTAATACTATCATCTTTTTCAGCTAATGCTTTGAAATAATATGCAGCAGCAAGGGTGCCTGTATCAGCATCATAATAGATGGAATGTCGTTTGTCTATTGCGTCTGCATCCTGATCATCATCACGTTTTGTCAAGGCACCACCACATACACGGCATTTGTCTCCATCAGGCTTAATAGCATCAATAAAAATATTATTTGGGTGGTTATTATTGTTTTCACAAAGACGACGTCCCATTATTCTATCTTTTGCAATCTGGCGGTCAAGAAGAATTTCAATAACATAATTAAGCTTCATGCCTTCATTTTTTAAAGATTCATCAAGTTTTTCAGCCTGAACTTTGTTTCTTGGAAATCCGTCAAGAAGCCATCCGTTTTTGCAGTCATCTTGTTTAAGTCTGTCAAGAACCATGGGAATAGTAATATCATCAGGGACAAGGTCACCTTTATCAATATATTCTTTAGCTTTTTTACCAAGTTCAGTGCCACCCTTGATATTGTCACGGAATATGAGTCCGGATTCAATATGAGCCATATTATATTTGTCTTTCAGGATGGTTCCCTGGGTTCCTTTGCCACTTCCATTAGGTCCAAAAAAAAGAATATTCATAAAATCTCCTAAAATTACTTTAAAGTTACTATTATGGAAAAACAAAAATTATCTCAATAAATATATGAGAGCAGCATAATTTGTCAACCCTTCAAAAAAACTTAAGTTTTAAGATTAAATCTTGTGGGAAATAAGATTAATTGATATTAATAGTATGTTTAAATTTATTTTGAATTAAATTCAGGGATTGTTATGGTTTTGCAGGGGATATTTTTATATGACTAATTGTTATGGATATAATCCGGGCAGGAAATTTCTATTAATAATATTTATTGCTTTGCTTGCAGTATTCTTTTTTTCTCAGGTTTATGCTTTTGTACCAAAAGGCAAACATATTATTCAACTTAGTGTTGATACTATTGTGGAGCCGACTGGAATTAAAGTTAAACAAAAAAGAAAGATTTACCTTGATCCTGAAGATCAAATGGAAAAAAAAATATCTGTCCTGGAAATCAATGAAACACTCTGGCTCTCCTATCCTGGTAAATTGCGTTCCGAGGGAGAAAGTGGCAATCATAATATGATTTGTGTTGAGTCCAGAGGTCAATTTATTAAAATTATAGATGAATTCCTGGAATCAAAAGAAAAACCTTTGACTGATTTTTATACTGATATCCTTCTTTATAGAAAAGCAGGTTCCCTTGAAAAAGAATTGATTTTATCCGGAGTTGATGTGAATCAATCGTCCCTTAAAAGATATAAAGGGATGATCTATTTTGTAGTTGGTGTCCCTGCCTCAGCAGACAATTTGACTTCAAGTTTCTGGGTGGAAAAAGATACTCTGTTTCCGGGCAGGTATACAATTTTTCAAAATGGTTTGTTTGTTGATATTTTATATAAAGATTGGCAAAAAGTCAGTAGGACATGGTATCCAATGAAAATTATGATTTTTCTGGACAATAAACTTGTCTCGGAAATCTTTGTTGATAAATTTAAACTTACATCCCATTTTAAGAAGAATTTTTTTAATATCAAGAGACTTATTGATATTTATCCTGAATCATCAAATTATCAGAAAGAATTCGGGTCAGAACACAGTGAATCAGACGTACTTGAAAAAAGTATTATTGAATTTAAGAAATTATATGAATAATCAATTATAATATGGGGGCATAATGGGCGAAACTACCAAGTATATATTTGTTACAGGAGGAGTCCTTTCATCTTTAGGAAAAGGGCTTGCATCTGCTGCTATTGGGTTACTCTTGGAGAGCAGAGGACTTTCTGTAACAATCCAGAAACTGGATCCGTATATAAATGTTGATCCAGGGACTATGAATCCGTTTCAGCACGGGGAAGTATATGTAACTGATGACGGTTCTGAAACTGATTTGGATTTGGGCCATTATGAAAGATTTACCAAGGCAAAGCTTGGGCAGAATAATAATTTTACTACCGGTAAAATATATCATTCTGTTATCACTAAAGAAAGAAGGGGTGAATACTTAGGAGGTACTGTCCAGGTAATTCCTCATATTACCGATGAAATAAAGCAGAGTATTACTCTTTTAGATGGTACGGCTGATGTTGTTATTGTAGAAATCGGAGGGACAATAGGCGATATTGAATCTCTTCCGTTTTTAGAAGCAATAAGACAATTTAGAGGTGATGTGGGCTCTGGCAATGCTATTTATATCCATCTTACTTTAGTCCCATATATTAAAACTGCAGGAGAGATGAAAACTAAACCGACCCAGCATAGTGTTAAAGAATTACGCAGTATTGGTATTCAGCCTGATATCCTTTTGTGCCGTACGGAAAAATTTCTTTCCAAGGATTTAAAAGATAAAATTTCTCTTTTTTGTAATGTGGATAAAGATGCTGTGTTTACAGCAAAAGACGTGGCATGCATATATGAAGTACCTCTAATCTATAACAAAGAGGGGCTTGGAGATAAGATACTTCAGAAATTAAACATCTGGGCAAGAACTCCAAAGCTTGATAAATGGAAAGAAATGGTGGAAAAACTGAAAAATCCAAGATTTTCAGTAAAAATTGCCATTGTGGGGAAATATGTTGACCTTACTGAATCTTATAAGAGCCTTAATGAAGCTTTAACCCATGGTGGGATATCCAATGATACAAAAGTAGAGCTCAAATATGTGGATTCCTCCATAGTAAAAGAAGAGAATACAAAAGAATTATTTGCTGATGTCGATGGAATACTTGTACCGGGTGGATTTGGTTCAAGAGGTGTGGAAGGCAAAATAATCGCAGTAAGATATGCAAGGGAACAAAAAGTTCCGTTTTTTGGTATATGTCTTGGTATGCATGTTGCAGTTATTGAATTTGCAAGACATGTGTCAAATATGGAAGATGCCAATAGTGAAGAATTCGATATTGCAACTCCTTTTCCTGTTATCTATCTTATGAAAGAATGGTTTGATGAAAGAACACAAAAGGTTGAAAAAAGGGATGAAACTTCGGATAAGGGTGGTACAATGCGCCTTGGGGCATACTCATGTGTTTTAAACCCTGATACTTTTGCAAGTAAAGCTTATGGTGTTGATGAAATTTTTGAAAGACATAGACATAGATATGAATTTAACAATGAATACCTTAAACAATTTAAGAAAGACGGGCTTGTGGTAAGTGGCATGTCTCCTGACAATGAATTGGTCGAAATCGTTGAATTAAAAGGACATCCATGGTTTTTAGGCTGCCAGTTCCATCCTGAGTTCAAGTCAAGACCAGATGATCCCCATCCCCTTTTCAGGGAGTTTATCAAGGCATCATTAAAGAATAAAAATAAGAAATAATTCTTTAGCCCATTCTCTTAATAATTGACTCGGCAGTAATCTCTGCCGGGTCTCCAAATAATTCCTCAACACTTACAAGGTTTAAGAGCTTATCGTCCCATTTGATATTGGCTGACTCAAGAACCAGGTCTTTTATCCTGTTAAATTTTCCACCAAGACCTTTTATTTTTTTAAGAATTGTCACTTCTTTTTCTTGTTTGAAATCTATTTCAAGAGAAAGGATATATTCAATGGTGTTAGAACTGGATGGGGATGGAGCAAGCACTGGTATGACAAGGATTTTTCTTCCATCTTTCCTGCCTTTGCCCAAATATACATTGCCTTCTCGTACAATAATATTTTTTGTTCCTTTAAGCCTTGGGTCTTTTTCAACCCGGGAGATTGCATCTTTGATGGATCCCTGTTTAGCTATAACTTCAATTTTTGTGTCTGGTGTCGGCTCTCCTAAAAGATCAAGCCCTGATATTTTATATAAAAAACTTCCCTTTATTGTTGATAAAACTTCCTGGATATTTTTAATTACTACAACATTTTTATTAGTGATTTGAGAAATTGTAATATCATTGGCAAGAAGCTCTTTAAAAACAAGACCGTCAAATTTTTCAACTATTCTGCTTGTCCCCACTGTCACGGTCTTTGCCTGATGTTTAATGGCATCCACAGGTCTTGCCATTATATTTATAGCCTGACCAAGGTATTTGAAAAAGCAGTCCAGCATATTGGCAGGGGTGCCTTTGATCTGAAAATCCACTTCAAAATCAGAGACAGGAAGTCTGCCAGAAAGGTATTTAGATAAAAGAGTGATATTTGTAACTATATTCAGTCCCATAATCCCAGGGAATTTGTTGTTTTTGCGTTTTTTGGAGAATTCATAATAGAACTGAGTGATTTTTTCTCTAAATTTTTTTTCCAGGAGCACTTCATAGATATTATTGCCTTTATCAAGATACTCATTAAGTATTTCTTTAATTGCAAGTTTATTTAAATATATAAATCTTGAGCTCTCGTTTATGGCAAGGGCAGCATAATACCCCCAGATGTGTCCAACAAGGGTATTTAAGACAGGAGATAGGTGTTCTTTTGTTTCCGGGATTTTAAATATGTTTTTGGAATAAGGGTCAAACCTGTCTTCACCCTGTCTTGTTATTATAATAGGAGTTGCTTTATGAGCATTAAAAATAGCAGTATCTTTTATTATGTCGCTAAGAACATTTTCCCTTGTGCCTGCTGCACAGATAATAATAAGAGGTTCAGCAGAAAGGTCAATATGCTTTTTATCTTCTACAAAATCCGATGAAATTGTTTTGTAGCATAATTCACTGAGTTTAATTCTTATTTCATCGGCAGATGTTTTATTTGAGCCGCTTCCGACTATTGCCCAGCTATCCTTTGTAATGGCAGTATTAAATGCTGATTTTTTAATTTGATCTTTCATGGCAAGGATTTGTTTCATTTTGCCGGGTAGAGCTGAAAGTTCATTGATTTCATTTGTAATAAATTGATCAGTCCTGGCCTTGCATATTGATGCAAAATATAATCCAAGGATTGCACCTGCAGTGATCTGGGCATAGAAAGCTTTTGTTGAAGCAACAGACATCTCAATATCTCTGCCACTGCTTGTATAAAGTACGCCGTCAGTTTTAAAGGTTATGTCTGAGTCTCTTCTGTTAACAATGCATAATGTATGCGCACCACATGCTTTGACCATATCAATGGTGCGATTGGTGTCGGTTGTAGTTCCGGACTGGCTTATGCCAATGACCAGTTCGTTTTTCATTATATTTTTTGAACTCTGGTCTGAAATTGCAAACCCTGACAGCTCAGATGATTTTAAAGCTTTGATTTCAATATTCTCATTCTGCAGATAATATTTTAAGAGGTCTGCGCAGCCTTGAGCTGCAACACCCGCTGTTCCTTGCCCAATAAAGAATATTTTTTTAATTTGTTTTGTTTTTAATGAGTTAACTATTGATTTGGGTACCATTGATTCATCTAATATAATCTTGAATAATTTAAAATTACAGCCTGACTCATTAAAGGTTTTCCATTTGTTTTCAAGGGTTTTTTCAACTGAACCGGGAGATTCTGAGATTTCTTTTAAAAAATAATGGGGAAAGTCCTGGCGGTCAATATCTCTGGAAGAAATATTACTTGTTTGGATATCAGTTGTGATGATTTTAATAGGGTCTTTATTATAGAAATATGATTCTATTCCAGATACTGAACCAGTGGAATTCTGGCTTAAAGTAACTATTTGACCTTTATCCTTACCTTGAAGTTTGATAAAAGACTGGGTTTCTTCAATAATGCCGTAAAGTTCAGATGCAGCGATGTAGTGATCCGGTGCAATCCCCACAAAAATGGCTTGACCACTGCCTTTTTGGGCAAGAAATATTTTATCCGGTGCAAGGTTTGAATGCATGCTTATGGCATGGGAACCTTGAAAAGTGTTAACAGCAAGCCTGAAAGCCTCTTCAATGCTATTTCCCTGTTTTAAAAAATGTTCTATCTGAAGAGGAATCAGTTTTGTATCTGTTGTTATCTCGTCATGTATTTTATCATATCTTACTTCATATTCTTTTTTTAATTCAAGGTAATTATCAATATCACCGTTTAAGCTTACATGGATTATCCCTGTTTTTCCAATTTCTTTATCCAGGGGAGTATTATCAACAGGGTGACAATTTGCCTCGGTAATATCTCCAACCGATGCCCATCTTGTGTGGGAGGAAATGGTATGGAATAAAAAATTACTGCAGGAAATTAAATACAAGAGTCTGTCATTTTTTACCTGGGTCCGCAGAAATTTAATATTGTCGCCAAGGGCGCCTATCTCAGATGCTGTTTTGTAAACCATTGAAATTGTAACTAAATGGTTAGTTTTTTTAGATTTATAAGAGTCTTTAATAGTGATACAATTATTTTTTAATACTTTATGGTTTGTTCTATGTTTAAGGTTGTCTGAAAGCCCTTCTTGAATTAATAAAGTCCTGAAATTCTCAAATTCAGTTTTTGTAAATGTAAAAATAAGAGATATACCTGCAGAATCTCTCCCTCTTACTTCCAATCTGTCTAAACTGTTTAAAATAGCATTGATTTGTTTGAATATTTTGATTGACTCATAGTTGAAAGATTCATTATGGGGCGCAGAAAGATTTTTGATTTTTTCTATATTGGAAATAATTTCTTTTTGGAGGCACCATTGAGAATCCCGTAATTTTTCAAGCTTGGAGGATATGTTTTTACCATCTTTGTGGGAAACCAATGCAATATTTTGTTTGAAAATATTATTACCATTTAAAATAATTTCAGATAAGTTTTTTATGATGATCGCTATGCGCTGCTGTCTGGAATTATCAAAAAAAATTTCAAGGAAAGGTTTATTTTGTCTTAGAGAATGAACAATTTCTAATAGCTTATCCAGTAGTTCATTGCCACCAAGGTAATTATTTTTGATTAATTGTTTTTTTTTAGAATCAAAAATAACCATGTTTTTATTTATTGTTCTGACAATTTTTTCAATATTATCAATTGCACCAGATCTGGAATCATCCTGTCTTCCTTTATATGCAACCAATGCTGAAATTCCACAATTGAATCTGGTTAAACTATATGGGAAGAAAATAATTGAATTGCTTTTTGCCCGGGTGACAGATTTTCCAAATTCAACATTCATGGAGAGAAGCTTATTTAAATATTTTTTTATTTTCATATCCCCTCATATATTTTTATAATATTCCTTGATGATCATTTTGCCATAATAGCTGGCTCTTGTCCCAATATATTTGCCGTGCCCAACAATAATTGATAAAGCGAGCGGTCCTTTATTCTCAGGGGTTGTATTATCGATTTGTTTTACAAAGCCTGTAAACCAATCATATTTGATAGTGTGCTTTTTATTATATATCGACCCTGTTTTGCCTCCTATTATCAGCTTTGAAAGAATTTTATCTTGCTTTCGTCCTCGGAACGCTTTTCTTGCAGTACCTGTTTCAATAGTTTTCTGCATCAGTGCCTGAATTATTAATGCGCTATCTTTGCTGATAGTTTCTTTTTGTACCAGGTTTTTCTTATCATAAATTAAATTATTTTTTGAGTCTACAATTTTATCAATGATTATGGGGCTGACCCTTTTACCATCATTGGCAATAGTGCTTGAAATTATTGCAGCAAAAATAGGGCTTATTGTTGTAGTGTTAATGAATCCGCACCCTATCTCAGCCCATTCATAGGGATCATCCGTAATAGTAAGTTTACTTGGCTCGAACATAAGTTGAGAATCAATTTTTTTATTAAATCCAAATTTATCCCCATAATTTTTTAAAATTTTATTTTTCAGCCTGTTTTTGCCTATTTTCCCAAATACAGGGTTTATAGATTCAGCAAATGCATTTGCAAAGGATAGCTTGCAGGTGTATTTGTTTTTAATGTTTTCCAGCTGCCGCTTGTATAAAGTATATTTACCCCCATTAAAATAAACCGGAGTATATTGAGTAAAACCGAGTTCTTCAACAGCAGCTGATGCTGTTATAATTTTAAAGATACTTGCAGCAGGGAATTTATTATTGAAGCATGGGTTTGTTCCGGGGTTTAGGGAGTCAAATCCGGTAAGTGCCAGAATTTGCCCTGAATCAGGCTTCATAACAACCATGGCTATTTGTTGAGGTTTACCTCTACCAAGTTTTTGCAAATTATTAATTTTGTTAACCAGAAAATGCTGCAGCTCTATATCAAGACTTGTATTTACCTGGAAAGATTCATTTTGAAATATTATATTGAAATTTTTTTTTTCAGAGTTTAAAAAGTTTTTTCCTGCAAGAATTTTTTTTATTACGCTTTCTGAAAATTTTGTCCCTGAAAATTTTGTCCCTGAAAATTTTGTAGTCCTGGCAGGTTTTTTAGATTGTACAATTTTGGTTGCTGATCTGCTGTTAAACAGGGATTTATAGAGAACATTGCAAGCCTTGATACAAAGGGCAATAAAGACAAAGACAGACAATATTATAATAATTTGTTTTATATGCTGTTTAAGGCTTAGTGTTCTTTTTTTCTTTTTTTCAACATGCGCCTGGTTTTTAAGCATTTGCCATGTATAGTGTCGGCTATTATAATTCAAAATAGAATAATATTTTAATAAATAAATAAAATTTTGATACTATTTGTTTTTAGTATCAATTCTTGGGAATAAAATTGGTGGCTTATCTAATTTACTTCCGGGTTTTATCTGCCCCCACTTATGAACATGATCAAGCAAAGGGGTTTTATTGTCCTTTGAGACCTCAATTGCCAAAGCTTTGTTAATCTTAGCAGAAGTGTCTGGCATAATAGGGAATATAAGTGAAGCTACGACTCTTAATCCTTCAAGGAGATTATAAAGTACTGTGCCTAATTTGGGTTTAAGTTCTTCATCCTTTGCAAGGGTCCAGGGAGCGGTTGTATCTATATATTTATTCATATTGCTTATGAAACTCCATACCGCAGCAGTCCCTTTGTGTAATTCTATTTTTTCCATTTTTTCTTTAAAGAGGTTTATGCATTGATCAGCATTGTTTTTTAAAGAGATACCCTCAAGTTTATCAATTTTTATATCAGGTTCTGGTATAATACCATCAAAATATCTTTGTATCATTGCAAGTACCCTTGAAACCAGATTGCCAAGGTCATTTGCCAGATCAGAATTTATTCTTGCTATTAAGGTGGCTTCAGTGAAATTTGCATCAAGCCCAAAGGTCATCTCACTTACCAGAAAATATCTGAACTGGTCAAGTCCATAATGTTCAATGATCTCAAAGGGGTCAGTGACATTCCCTATGCTTTTGGACATTTTACTTCCTTCAACATTCCAGAAGCCATGGACATTCAGATGCTGAAAGATATCTATCCCTGCAGCTTTAAGCATTGTAGGCCAATATATTCCATGGGGTTTTATTATATCTTTTGCTACAAAATGTTCACATGAGCCCCAGAATTTATTATATAGTTCCCCGTCAGGATAGTTGAGAGCAGAGATATAGTTTAATAATGCATCAAACCAGACATATGTTACATAATTTTCATCAAATGGTAAGGTGATACCCCAGGTCAGGCGTGATTTAGGTCTTGAAATACAAAGGTCTTCCAGGGGTTCTTTTAAGAATGAAAGAATTTCGTTTTTGTATTGTGCAGGTCTTATAAAATCCGGGTGGGTTTTAATATGATCAATTAACCATTCTTGATATTTACCCATGGAAAAAAAATAATTTGATTCTTTGACCTTTTTAGGTTCGGTTTTATGATCAGGGCATTTTCCGTCAATAAGTTCTCTCTCCTGGTAGAAGCGCTCACAGCCCACACAATAGAGTCCTTCATAACTGCTGAAATATATATCTCCTGATTCGTAAATTTTTAAAAGGATCTGTTCAACAACTTTTATGTGTTCAGGGTTTGTGGTACGTACAAAATCATTATTGCTTATATTGAGTTCAGGTAACAGGTCTTGAAAAAGGCTGCTTATGTTATCAACATATTCTTTTGGAGTTTTGTTTTGTTTTTCAGCTGCTTCAACAATTTTATCTCCATGTTCATCTGTGCCTGTCAGAAAATAGGTTTCGTTGCCGCACATTTTACTGAATCTTGTTGTAATATCAGTGACAATAGAAGTGTAGGCATGTCCAAGGTGGGGCTTGGCATTTACATAATAAATTGGAGTTGTGAAATATTTTGTATTTTTCATTATTTGTATTTTTTATAAAATTTCTGATTTATGTTTTACAATTTCAGTTTTATCTTCCAGGCGGATTGTTAATTCTTCTTTGAGAATGTTTTGCCTTATAATTTTCCCTTTGCCTTCTTTGGTGTTGACTTTTGATCCTATTTTGGGGAGCATGCTTTTGATTCTGTTATAAACAGGGTCTTCAAAAGTAAGACAACACATTAAACGCCCACAAACCCCTGAAATTTTTGTTGGATTTAATGATAACCCCTGGGTTTTTGCCATTTTCATTGAGACCGGAGCAAAATTGGTGATAAAAGAAGAACAGCAGAGTTCTATGCCGCATTTGCCAACACCACCGCAATGTTTGGCAAGGTTTCTGATACCGACTTGGCGCATCTCAATGCGAATATTATATTCTTTGACCAATAGTTTTACAAGCTCTCTAAAGTCAACTCGACCGTCAGCAGTATAGAAAAAAATAAGTTTATTTCTGTCAAAAGTGGTTTCGACACTAAATAGATTCATGACAAGTCCCAAGTCAACAAGCTGTTTCCCACAGAATTTAAAGGCTTGCTGTTCAAGTTTAATATTGTTTTTTCTTCTTTCTAAATCTTTGTGGGTTGCGATCCTCAGGATTTGTTTCAAGTCTTTTTTATTATTATTTTCGTTGAGTTCTTTGGGAGGGATTTCTATTGTTCCGAATCCTTGTCCCTGCTCTGTCTCAACTATTACTTTATCTCCAATATTTAATACCAGAGCAAAACTTTCAAAATCGTAGATTTTACCGCCATTCTTAAATCTTATCCCAGCAATTTTTCTCATGATTCTATTTTTCTCCAGATGATATCTTTAGAAACAAACATTCTAAATTTAATCGTATGGATGATGGGTTGAAATGGTTTTTTCTTTCAGCCTCATACAGGGTTGAAAAAAAGTATAAAGTTTTTTTTAAGGAGATTTTGTTTGATATGTTTATTAATGTTTGAGTGTAATTTGTATTATTTATTTTGTCCGGATTATAGTGACACACTGCAAGGTCTCGGAAAAAAGTGCTGATAACTCCCAAGGATTTTTTTAATATATCAGGTTCCCGGCTAAGTTTTTCTGCAAATAATAATGGTTTGAGTTTATTAAACCGATTTTGTTGTTTTTCAGTATCAATGATGCTGATTATTTCTTTAATGATCCAGTTTTTTCTGTTTACCCATTCAACATCATTATCTGCATTTTCAGCAATATGTTCTTTGTTCTTTATATCAACGGGGTTAAGCCAGATATTCCTGCATCTTGAAACAATGGTTGCAAGCAGGGAATTAATATTTTCAGCAATTAATATAAAAAAAGTATTGACTGGAGGTTCTTCAAGCATTTTTAAGAAAGCATTTTGTGCCTGTTCATTCATTGTATCTGCATTCTCAATGATTATGACCCTCATTGCCGCCTCGTTGGGCTTTGAAATAGTGAATCGAAAGAGGTCTCGTATTGCGGCAATTTTAATAATATGATTGTCAGGAACAATACGTATTATGTCAGGGTGCATATCAGCTATAATCTTTTTACATGAGTTACACTGGTTACAAGGGATTTTAAAAAAAGATTTTTGTAAAGGGTGTAAACAATTGATAGCTTTGGCAAAATTTTCAGCTGATCTTATAAGAAAAGAATTATCTTTGCCTGTAAAGAGCAAAGCGTTGGGGATTTTATTGTTTTGTATGATGTTTTTAAGTTCCGATAAAGCTTTTGATCCGGAAGAAGAGTGAATAGAGATCGGTGGCGTTGCTGCAACAATCATATCTTAATAATCCACCCGGTCTCGTAATTCCTTTCCGCATTTGAAAAAAGGCAGTTTCTTTTTTGCAATTTCAACTTGCTCACCTGTTTTTGGATTTCTGCCTTTATATCCTTTGTATTCTTTAATGGAAAAGCTGCATAATCCCCTTATCTCAACCCTTTCACCTCTAATAAATGAATCTTTCAGGGAATTGAAAAAAATATTAACAACTTCATTTGCTTCGGGTTTTGAGAGTTTGGTTTTTTCTTTTAGAGCAGAAATTAGTTCAAGTTTATTCATAAATCCTCTTTGTTATTAATTTTAGCAATAAATATTTATGATGTTTTTAAACAAAATTTGATAATAAGTCAAGTAAGTTATAACATTATATCAGGTGCTATTTCAACGTTTTCTTTTATGACCTCTATTCCGGCAAATTGCTTAAGGGAATCAATATCAACAATCAGCCTGTTTTTCCCTTTATATTTTAAAAATATTCCTTTTACACCTACCAGGGGACCGTTTGTAATTATGACAGGCGTTCCTTTTTTTAATTTGTTTGAATCGCCTGTTATTATTTTATTATCAGATTGAGTTAGTATCTTTAAAGATTCAATCTGGGATAAGGGTATGGGTACGGGATTGTCCTTGGTGCCTAATAGACGGACAGCCCCTTGTGTTTTTAGAATATTTAAATATGCCTGGGGGTCAGAAAGGGATTTGACAAATAGGTATCCCGGGAATAGCGGTCTTTCAACCAAAATCCTTCTATTTTTTTGTCTGCTTTTAGTTTTTATCTTTGGCAGGAAGGTCTCAATATCTTTATTTTGGATTCTTGTATTTACAACATTTTCAAAATTACTCTTTGTCAGCAGAGCAAACCAGTTTTGTTCCGTATTCATTTTGTACCAAAGGCTCCGATACCATGTAATTCAATTAAAATTGAGATTGCTTTGTCATCAGGCGTATCTGAAAATGAAGTAACTAATGACCAGCATGATTTTTTAAGTTCAAACCCTAATTTGGATTGAATCCTTTTCCCATGGAGTAAATCTTGTTCATGGGAATAATATGCGTTTAAACCATCAATTATTAAAATCTGGAGAATCCCAATTAAGGATTTGGATTTTTTTCTTTTATATCGGTATTCTGCATGTAATGAATCACCTCGCAAATCAGATAATGTTATACTGGTTTCATTGGAAGTAAAATAATGGCCATAGGGAGACCAGGCTAATTTGGAGCCAAGGGATAAATAATTATTTAAAGAAAGCTCTCCTTCAAAATATATGTCAGACAAGGTATCTTTAATGGTATTATTGTTTTTATTAAAATAATAGGTTTGATAAAATTTTATCCATGCAAAGTCCCTGTAGATATTTTTATTATTGGATGTTTTACGTGTTGTGAATCTTTGTGTTAAAAGCCATGTAAGGCTGTTTTCTTCGGCAATTCTATCGATTTCATTAAAATACGGCAGGTCACTCTGGTCTATGTCAGGAATATATGTATATTTAAGCTCAGGTATAATCTCATGCTTGATTTTATCAGCAAAATCAGAATTCGGATTAAATATTTTTAATATTTTTGTGGAGATATTAAGATGGGCATCAAAAATTTCTCTATGGCTAAAGTCTTTTGTATACCAGGCAGTTTCCCGCAATCCAAGAGATGGCTCAACAAAAAGATAAGGTGTTATTCTATAGGGAATTGAAAATCCCGGATGAATATCCAGTCTTTTACCATTGGATAAGGATGCGTTTGTATCCTTTCTATAAAACATATCAAAACCTGAGTTGATATTATAGTAAACAGGGGATGAATAAATTTTTTGTTTTAAAGATGTATACTCAATGGACGGAAGTGTCTGGAGAGTGGTGTCCTCACTATTGTTTTTGCGTGCTATTATATTGTCAAACCAGTCAAAATTTATGTCAAATGCTTTATTATCCCATGTTTTATTGAGATTAAGACGAGTCTCTCTGGTTGTGTCATCATAATCATCAATACTCCTGCCAAAGGTTTGTCTGAAATATTTGGCAGTATTATGGAACCCTGTAAAACCGTTTTTGAACTCATGCAGGTAATCTGCGTCACTGACAAAATCAATATCAAGTTTTAATGAAAAATCCGATGGCAGTCCCTGGTTGATTTTTGATCTTATCCAATATCTGTTTGAATTTGTTCTCTGCGGTGTAGAATCAAACCTGTAATCTGATGTTTTTTTTGTGCCATCATCGATTTTGCTATCATGGAGATAATCTAAAAAGAATATACCCCTGGACTTAGTATCAAGAATATATCTGTATTCTGCAGCAAACTTTTCTCCACGTTTTTGCATATAATCCGAATAGATTGTAGCATCCTGATTTTGGGCAATGGCAAAGAATAATGGCTGTTCGTATTCAAAACCTTTTCTGCTTGAGGAAGCAAAACGAGGTGATAGAAGTCCTGTCTGCCGTTTTACCTTGGCAGGGAATATAAGGTATGGGATATAGATGACAGGCACTTTTTTTGCCCATAAAGTAGCATGCTTTGCAAAACCATAACCTTCAATGGTTATTTTTATATCCTTTGCTGAAATTTTCCAGTCAGGGTTTTTCCCGGAACATGATGTGAGTGTTGCTTTATCAGCCTTATATGTATTGGCAGCAAGCTTTTCTATCTTATCTCCTGTAATATGGAAATTATTTTCTTTTATGAAAAGAACCCCATTATAAATAATACCTGTCTCAGATTGAAGATTTATTTGCAAAGAATCGCAATTGATTTTATCTTTACCTGAAGTTAAGATAATATTCCCCTGGGCATAGACATCGGTTGAGATATTATTAAACTCAAGGTAATCTGCTGTAAGCTTAGTGTCCCCGCCCTTGATAATGACATTGTGTTCAGCAATATACAAACCTCTTTTATCATCATATGTTACTTTTAGTGCTGAAATGTCCCATTTGATTGTTTTATTTTTTTCAGGAAGGATATCTGATGCAATTGCAAGGGCGCAATATTGACTAACAAAGAGTGTCAGTATCAGCAATGTTAATAAAATGATTCTAAAAGATATTAATGGTTTGATTTTTCTCATATATTATATATATTTCAGTAATGTTCATTTTTGAATTTGCACAAACAAAAGAATTATTGTATAAACCATTTTGAATGAAAAAAGTCAAGTCATGGCTTTGTATATATATAATTTCAATATAGGGCTTTAGCATTTTTATTATGGTACAACCAATATTTTTCCCGTTCACACATTTACAAAGAAGTGATATTGAAGCTCTTTCATTAATTTTTACTTCAATTTTATTTTTCCCTTTATCCTCAAAAAAAGAGTTTGAAAAGAGTTTTGATTCTGAGGAGGACAAAAAAATATTCACCCCTGTATATACTGAAGACAAATATTTTGATCAGGTAAAACAAAAGGTAAATGAATATAGGAGCTGGGGAGAACTGAATAAAGATAATAGCGGTATGCTAAAGACTTTTTTACAGGATCAGCCTTACCTTACTGATAAGAACAGCACTGCCCGGATTCGTTCAAACATCGGGAAAACACATGAAAAGAGTGAAGACAGACAATCAAATGCAGATTCCTTATTCAACAGCCTTATATTTTTAAGGCTTGCCAAGATCCATGATATGGAAAAAGAAGGTATTGGTAATAAGCTGGATACAATTGGAAGAAATGAGCAGAAACTTTTTTCTAATTTGCGTGGAGCTGGATTGTCAGGTAAATCAGATAATTTTATTTTGGGATCGAAAAAACAGGATTTAGGTGAGTATATGACTGCCCGGCGCATAAATACCTGGGCTGAATTTTTTAATGAAAAAATGTCATCCATGCCTTTTGATAATCCTTTGGTTTTTGTCACTACAAGCATTGCAGTGTTTGAATATTTATTGTCAGTTTCAAAAAATAAAATAAAAATACTTGACATTGATAATTTAAAAGTGCATGAAAAGAAATGTGACAATAAAATTCATTGGGTAAAAACATTTAATGAATGTGTTGAAAGTCTTATTTCTTTAGAGCAACATTCGTTGGATATGCCTGATATGGTTGATGATAATTGTTCACAAATAATTAAAGTAAAGTTGTATCTTCTGGGGGAAGATGCTATAAATATTTTTCCTCAGAGTACAGGACAAAATATCCCTGTACTTTTTGTAAGTATTTAGATTATAAGTTTAGGCGTTGGAAATTTATTATAAATGTGCTTTAAAAGTAATTTATAATAGTATTATGATAAAATATAGAATAATTTAGGAGGTTTTTTAAAATGGCTTTTCATCCAGTTGTTGATCCAGAAAAATGCGAAGGTTGTGAAGAATGTGTAGACGTATGTCCTGTCGAAGTTTTTGAAATGGAAGATGGGAAATCAGTTCCAGTAAATGCAGAAGAATGTATGGGCTGTGAGAGTTGCGTTGAAGTTTGTGAATCTGACGCTATTGTAGTTGAAGAAGAATAAAAGCAATATTTTTAATCCCCTGTTTTGTTATGATAGAATCAGGGGATTATTGTTTTATTTAATACTTTTTTTACCACATATTATATTTTTTTAAAAAAGGCAGGTAAAAGTGGTAAACCTAAAAAAGACCAACCATAAACTTTCTTCCAATGGGCTTGCGCCCAGTAAATTTACATCTGCTGATTTTTGCCAGATCCTTGTCAAAGCTGGTCTTATTTCAACTAATCAGGCAAAGGATGTCCTTAAAAAAGAAAAAATTATTCGCAGGACACTGAAGCAGGAGAGAGAAAAAAAAAATACTTCGACAATGAGTATCTCTTTTGTGGATGTTATTTTATATCTAAAACTTAAAAGAGCTGATCAACCTTCGAAAAGGCTTGATGAAGATATTATCTACTCAATCCTTGCAAAAAAATGGAAAATCCCTTTTAAAAAAATTGATCCGTTGGAACTTGATCTCAATATAGTTACAAAAACTATACCTAAATCCTTTGCAAAAAAACATTTACTTTTACCATTGGAAATAAAAGAAGGACGTCTGATAGTTGCGATATCTAACCCGGATAAATTTGAAGCAATAGCAGATGTTGAAAGGGTTGCCAATTTAAAAGTGTCACCTGTAATAAGCCCTAAGTCAGATATCTATAAATTGATAGATGAATTTTTTGGGTTTAGAAGTTCTATTACTGCAGCAGAAGAACAATTTACAGGGAATGGTGTTGACCTTGGGAATCTTGAGCAATATGTCCATCTGCAATCAGGCAGTGATGCACAGGTCAGTGATCAACATATTGTTAATGCTGTTAACCATATTTTTTCATATGGCTTTGATCAAAAAGCAAGTGATATCCATATTGAACCAAAAAGAGAGCAGACATTGGTAAGGATGCGCATTGACGGAGCCCTTCATACTGTGCATAAATTGCCTAAAACCGTACATAATGCAATAGCGAGCAGGATTAAGACATTGGCAAGGCTTGATATGGCAGAAAAAAGACGACCCCAGGATGGCAGAATCAAATTGGAAAAGGACAAAGTCGAAGTTGAGATCAGGGTGTCAACAATTCCTGTATCTTTTGGTGAAAAAATTGTGATGAGGATAATGGATCCTGAAATTTTATTTCAGGACCTCGATACATTGGGCTTTGCTCCCAAAGATTTGGATAAATACATTAATATTATACGGAAACCCTTTGGTATTGTTCTTGTTACAGGTCCCACAGGAAGTGGGAAATCAACTACGCTCTATTCAAGCCTTAGCACTCTTTCTTCTTCTGAAGTTAATATTACAACCATTGAAGACCCCATTGAAATGATCCATGAGGATTTTAACCAGATTGCTGTACAACCTGCAATCGGAGTAACCTTTGATACTATTTTAAGGAATATCATGCGCCAGGATCCTGATATAATAATGGTTGGAGAAATCAGGGATCTGGAGACAGCTCAAAGCGCAGTGCAGGCAGCTTTAACAGGGCATCTGGTCATGTCTACTCTTCATACTAATGATTCTGTTCTGGCAATTCCGAGGTTATTGGATTTAGGAATACCTTCCTACTTGATTCAATCTTCTATTATAGGTTTGATTGCCCAACGCCTTGTCAGAAAAGTTTGCCCCTTTTGTGCAACTTCGTATGAGATTGATGCAAAAGAATTAATAAGCATGGGACTTGATCTAAAGCAGAAAGGGAAAATTAAACTCCAATATGGCAAAGGATGTATAAAATGCAGGAATACCGGTTATAAAGGAAGGATTGCCGTATACGAAATTTTACCATATTCAGACAAATTAAAAAGTATGACCTCCAGCAACACTGATCTTTCAAAATTCAGAAAACAGGCAGTGGCTGAAGGATTTACAACTGTCAGGGAAGATGGCATAGAAAAAATGTTAAAGGGCATCACAACATATCAAGAAGTGCTCCGTGTAACATGGTCCGGTCATCAACAATAATTAAATAACTCCAGATCACATAATTATTAATGAACCGGATCACCGGGATGGATTTCCTGATTATTTGTAAAAATCAGTGCAGTTGATGAAATATCTTCAGTATGAACTACAATTAATTTTCCCGTTATAATAGGATCAATTGCTATTGTTTTGTTTGCAAATGCAGATCTTTTTTTAGGAAGATTCTTATAAATTGTATAAATTTGTCCTGGTTCAATATTATCATTTTGTCCAAGATTCATATATACAAGTTGACGTTCCCCTAATATACTATCATCTCCGTCATTGCATACAAGTTTCGCATTGATTTTTTCATTATTCTTTTTAACAATGAATTCTTTATCTCTTTTAAGAAAATTCATTATTAAATCACCAGGATTAATATCTACATATGTTTTTATAACCTTTGCAACGCAATAATCCTGTTTCTTTTTTATAATTTTAATTATGCCTTTTATCGAGTGCCTGACACGGTTAAAGGCAATTTTTTTTGTTTTATATATTTGATATTCTGTGTTGGGAATAAGCAGATCAGGTTTTGCAGCCTCCACATAAATAATATCACCTTCAGACATTAAATCATTATTATCCATTTTTGAACGTAGAATTTT